>JAGXIK010000122.1 GCA_024635715.1 Gillisia sp. | reverse complement strand
GTTTTTGGGAAAGAGGTTTTTGAAGACGCATCACATCAATGGAAAGTAAATAGATAGACATATGGTAGATATCACACATAAAAGTAATACGTTACGTACGGCAACGGCACAGGCCATTGTAAAAGTAAGCAGTCAAGAAACCATAGAGGCTATTGAAAACAAAACAGTGCCTAAAGGAGATGTCTTTTCTATGAGTAAAGCGGCTGGATTGCTCGGCGTAAAAAAAACACCAGATTTACTTCCCGATTGTCATCCGATGCCTATTGAATATACAGGTATTGAGTTTGTAATTGATGGCTTAGAGATTCAGGTTTTAGTCACTGTAAAAACCATTTATAAAACGGGTGTGGAAGTTGAAGCAATGCACGGTGCTAGTATTGTAGCCTTAAATATGTATGATATGCTGAAACCTATTGATAAAGGAATCGAGATCCATCATATAAAACTGCTTGAGAAAACAGGGGGGAAATCGAGTTTTAAAGACAAGTTTAGACGTGATTTAATCGCTGCTGTTATTGTTTGTTCAGATTCTATTTCTGAAGGGAAAAAAGAAGACAAAGCAGGAAAAGCTATTATAGCAAAATTAGAAGCTTGTGGTGTAGCCATTCAAGATTACATCATCATTCCAGATGAAAAAGAAATCATACAAGAAAAAGCTAGATACTACCAAACTCAAGGTGTAGATCTTATTATTTATACGGGAGGAACAGGATTGTCCCAACGCGATGTAACACCTGAAGCTTTAAAACCATTATTAGATAGAACCATACCAGGCATTGAAGAAGCAATAAGAAAGTATGGTCAAGATCGTATGCCGTACGCAATGCTTTCCAGAAGTTTAGCAGGGACTATTAAGAATTCACTGGTTCTCGCCTTGCCAGGATCAACAAATGGTGCACGCGAGTCTATGGATGCTATTTTTCCTTCGCTTTTACACGTTTTTAGAATTTTAAAAGGAGCAAGACACGATTAATATGGAGAATGAAAGAAGGATACTTAAAGATACTTTTGGCCGGGAGCACACCTATTTGCGTATCTCGCTTACAGAGCTTTGCAATTTACGTTGTACCTATTGTATGCCAGCCGATGGTATTAAGCTTTCGCCTAAGTCGCATATTATGACCTATGAGGAAATCTATACCATCGCAAAGAAGTTTGTAGATAATGGAGTTACCAAAATTCGACTTACAGGTGGTGAACCACTTGTACGAAAGGATGCAGCTTTAATTATGGAAAAGCTGGCAACACTTCCAGTAGAGTTGGCTATTACTACTAATGGTGTTCTCGTAGATAAGTTTATAGGGCACTTTAAGAAATGTGGCATTAAAACTATTAATGTAAGCCTGGATTCGCTAGATGCGAGCAAGAATAAATCTATTACCCGAAGAGATTATTTTACAAAAGTGTATCATAACATTGAGCTATTGGTTAAAGAAGGATTTCAGGTGAAGTTAAATTGTGTCTTGATCAGGGGCTTTAATGATACCGAAATAATTGATTTTATAGAATTAACCAAGAATCAGCCATTGCACATTAGGTTCATTGAGTTTATGCCCTTTGATGGTAATAAATGGAATATGGAAAAACTTGTTTCTCTTGAAGAAATACTCAAGCAAGTATATATTCATTATGACACCTCTAGCTTTATGAGACTGAATGACAAGCCTAATGATACCGCTAAAAACTATCAGATTAAAGGATATAAAGGCACATTTGCAGTCATTAGTTCTGTAACGAATCCTTTTTGCGATAGTTGTAATAGAATAAGATTAACAGCGAATGGTCAACTAAAAAATTGTTTATTCTCAACAACAGAATCAGATTTACTTACACCATTACGTGAAGGAAAGTCCATAGCAACTGTAATTGAAAAGGTGGTGCTTTCAAAGAAGAAAACACGCAACGGGATGGATACCCTTGAAAAATTCAAAGATCCTAATTCACATAATAACCGCAGTATGATTGCTATAGGTGGCTAAAAATAATACTTGGTATGCTGCCAGACTGGAACATTATTAGCACCTCCAGTAATATCTTGTCATTAGTATTTGGGTGGTGTGGCAATAAGAAATGTTATATTTTAAACTCCAGGATTCCAGCCAAGGGCTATTGCCACCTGTTTATTTTCTTTGATTATAGATCGTATCATATAGGGTCTATCAATATCTACATTTTTCAGGGAGGTATTGATATCCTCACCGTCGATTTGGACAGTACCTGTGAAGTTTTTTTTTGGTTGGTGTCCTAGACCGTATCTATTATCCTCAACTAAAAGGAGCATTAACATCTTTTCTGGGTCTGCGCTTGAGCAATAAATGCCCAAATCATCCCATAGATACACTTTGTTTTTAGTTTGTTTAATAGGTTCAATACGTGTGGCATCACCAAATATAGTTTTTAGGATATTATAGGTTGTAGGAAAACTAATAGATGAATTATTAATACGTATTTCTTTAAGATCACACTTTATAATAATAGTGCTTTTCTTTGTCTTTCTTTTATTTGGATCTCTAAAATCAAATATTCCCATAAGTTGCAAGATATTTATTTTTTTAATGATAGTAGATAATTTAAGTTTTTTAATAATCCCGCCGCAGGTTATAGATTGTTAAGCGGCGGGACTTGGTTAATTTGACTTTCGCAATACAAAATTGGAGAGGAATTTTAAAAGAAACAGCCAAGGAGGAACCAACTTGGCGAAAATTTGTTTTAGGGCAGATATGCCTTTTTAAGGAAGGATATTGGTAAAGTTTTAAACATTATAATTAAAGTCAGGTGTATTCGAAACCGGGGCAGGAATGGCATCTAGGGATTTAATGCCTCAACTCTGGACAATTTTTAAATACGTTCATTTATTTATGTGTATTACTTGTTTTATTTCCAATCACTAAAGGCTTCTCTAATTTCATTCCAATAAACTTTGTCTGCTATTTTTGCATAGGAAGGATGATAAGCATGAATGCATAACTTGTCTGAAGAAATTTTGAAAAATGCTGTGTTATGAGAAGTGTCATTAGCATATCTTTTTTCGGTTTTTGAAATAGTCCAACCAATTTTATCCAAATCTTCATACTTAAAAAACTTGAGAGTATTTCCAAATACAATAACATTAGGATTTAACTCATTAATTTGTTGCAGAAGTTCAATCTTGTTATCATCATAAGCCTTTTTTATATATACATCCTTTGAGCTTGAATTAGCAGGGTATTTATTAATGTTGATATAGGCAATTTGTTTAATAACATTATAAGCTTCTTTGTTTGCAAATGGTACATCTTGCCACTCAACACTTGGATTTATAATACCATAAGTTGCATATATCATTTTTCTAAATGTCGGCACAGATAAAGCATTTTTGATATGCCAATCCTCACGAAAGCCATCACATATATCTATCTCTTTTTCCTTGTCTTCTTGAGAAACATTTGCTTCTTTTAAAATCCATAGAATTTTACACAATGCATTATCATACAGATTTTCATTAATTTTTCCGTCAATTATTTTTTTCATTTATTTAAATTTTAAAGATGATTTATTTTTCCAGCTAAAGTGACGCCCAAAAGTTAGTATAAGTATAGTTCCTGACGATAGGAAGCAATTATAGCATATGGTAACTACTCAGAAATACAAATATTTTAGATATTTAAAATCCTAAAGAGCGATTGCATTTTTTTTCTTGCCATGAGCGTTTTCGTAGTTCTCTATCTTATTTCTAGAGTTTATTATAACTCATATCATGAGAATATTTTTTAAAATGCCATGCATAACCATGATGATCTATTTCTTTATTCACATTTACACCTTCTTTATTATAAATTTCGGCAATCAATATTCAACTTCTATCATATTTCCCATTTGGCCAAAGGATAAATCTGAAAGCACTTTTTTCGCAGCATTTCTAATGTTTATTTTCCGCTTTTCTCTGGCGCATAAATATTCTAATAGCATTTTAATGGGTCTGTAACCCAATAGACGAAGTTTGTATCTCGTATTCTGATTACAAGAAATTAGAAAAAGGCCAAGTATTGTATATAAACAGCAGTTCTTCAACACGGCATTAACTATCAAAATCCTTTTATTTATTGATAAAATCCATTATTACTCCTTCCATATTAGAAGGGATAACCGCATTTTTAATTTTATAATTACCTTCTACTACACCCATCTCTTTAAACCATTGGCTCCAATATTCCTGTATAATATCTAAAGCATAAGGATTATCATCATTCAAACTATTTATCCCGATTACCAATACTTCTAAATCATGTAGATCTTTAGCTGCCGGTATAAAGCCTAAGTCTTGTTTTTGCATTTCTTCTTTCCAGTTGCTCTTTTTTAGATTGAGCTTAGACAGGTAGTTAGGAGTTAAATAAGACGTTCTTCCCCCTTCTTTCATTTCAGTTTTATCATAATACATATAGCCATCTGTTAGTATTACCAGAATATTTCTATGGCAATTGTCCATACTATAATCCCTCACATTGTCTTTAAAAAATCTCCAAATATCAGATCCTGGATAATTTCCTTTAATTCCTTCTGAATCCTTTTTCGCAAATTCATACAATTTTAAAGGTTCATTTTGGTAAAGAGTCTGTGTTTGCTCTATTAATTCCTGTGGTGTATTTTTGGTAAAAGAAATTTTAAGGTTCTTAGCAATTTCATTTATTGCACTGCTTGATGGTTCTGGATTAAAAAATAATTGAATACGATCTTCCAAAAACACTAATTTTTTAGTCTTGATATGGTTAACAAATGCCTTTGATAAGCTTCCCAAATAAGCCACATCTTTCTCAATAGATTTAGGTTGCTCAATTCTATCGGAAAGATCCAGGAGAATACTAATATTTAAATTGTTTGGTTTATTTTTAATGATATAAGGAGGACATTCTTTATTTACTACTGTATTCAATGTTGCGTTTGCTTGAGGTGGTTCTTTTTCCTCTTTAGGATCCTCGCCACAGGAGCTAAGGAGAAACGAGAAAAATGCTATTACTAGGAGTGTTAATTTGGAGGTCATTTTACGAAGATTTTAGGTATATTTTGTTTTGATTGTTAAAGTTGTTCAATCCAAGTTCATCGATATGTAAATCATACTGTTCACTACATTTTAACAATAAATCGTCTTTATGTCTTTGCCCCATAGATAATTCTGAAGTAATAAAATGTTGCCAGCCTTGTAGGTACTGAGAAGAATTATTTTTATAATTTTTGATTGGAAAAATAAAACCATCTATGATGTTGTCCAGCTCTGCACTTCTGATTTTTAATTTATCAATTATATCCCTAAGGGTGTCAATTTTAGCAATCTGGACAATCAATAACTTCTTTTTATTATTAATTTCGGCATTCAAACTGGAAAGGAATACCTGAATTTTATCCCTGTCTGCATGTTCTTTCATTATAAAATCGAACACTAAACCCCAGATTAAATAAGAGACAAATCCGGCAAAAATTATTACCCAAAAACCAGGGCTAGTGAGGGCATAAGAAACTGAGAAATTGGGATCCCCATATACTTTATCTAAGTCATATAATTTTCCTTCAATTAAATAGGCTAATATCGCATCGAAAAGAAATGTGATTACATAAAGCATCCCAATTTTAAAGAATTTAAGTATTCCTTTATTTTGCTGAAACATGTGAATTAAATACCCTAAGCCAAAAAACACGAATGGTATAAAAACTATAAAGCCTATTTCTAATATTCCATCTTTATAGGCTTCGGTTAACGCCTGAGGGTAAAATATACCACCAAATAGATCTATCGAGGGATCAAAATTTCTAAAGAAACCTGAATATGAAGTAGATATGTAAAATATAAAAATGTAAGCGCTAATTGGAAGCAATAAAAATAGTCCTATCCAAAATTTAACGGAAGATCTAGCATTCACTTCTATTCCATAATCTATTGGATTTCTACGGACATTAATTTTATCTTGCTGCAATTTTTCAATTTGATTTTCCAGTTTAGATTGATGCTCGATAAAACCTCCTAAAGTTTCAGATTTGTTTAACAAAGTGGTATTAATTCCTTTCTGTTCTGTAATATAGGGATGCTTAAGTTGACGTTGCTCCTCTTCGCCATCTTTACAATCTTTTTCGTATTTATAAAATAGGGCTTCCAATGAGGCTTTTAAATTATGAAAATTCCCAAGACAAGCCTTAGAAGTTCCATGTCCTTGATTATGGTAGGTTAATCGTTGATCGTACAGAGTTTCATTCCTTGGCTCCTCCACACTCGGAGTTTTCAAAATAGATAAATTTCTTAAAATACTCATGATAATTAATTTTTAAGTTCATTTAAAAACTCTGCCTTCGATTTATTTTCCTTAGCACTTTCTAATAAATAATCTGCTAAAGCATCAACATTTTCATCTAAAAACTCGAATTTCCTACAATACTTTTTTAGTGTATCTAACTCATCGTCGGTAATCTTTTCATCTGCCCAAATCATCACGGCAAAATCATATAAATATTCCATTCTTATTTCTAGAGTATCAGGAATAGTGATTTCACCAATAGATCCAGTTAAAATCTTATCTAATTCTTCACTAGACACATTGCGCTCTTCAGCAAACTTATAAAGTAGCTGCATTTCTATATGACTAAAATTTTCATCTGAAAGAGCGATTTGATAAAGTCTGAGAAAATGGCTTTTTAGCTGTGCAGTTATTTCCGTTTTTTCCATAAGGGGATTGCTAGTAGTCAAGGTTAGAATTCAATGTTTAGTTATATTGAGAATTTACGACTGTAGAATTATGAAAATTTTATGACAATTACTACAAAAATTTAACGAAATTTTTAAAAATATACTCAGTTAAGGCTGTTCTTTAGTTATTGTATAATCAATTTATTTTCTAATATGCTGTGTGATAACATTTTATCTATATATTTCAGGCTGTTTAAGATTTTTCTATCTATCCTGTTAATTTTTTTAAATCATTAAATATTCACTGCTTATTTAATGAATAAATAACAATTCCAAGGTAAATGAAATATGATTCTTAAAACTTCAATAAAGTAAATCTACCCGCATTTGTAGTAGGGTCATTACGGTTTTCCGTAAACGCGTAAAAGGAGTACAAAGAATAGGAAGTGAAAATCTTGTAAATACATTAAGCCCAGAAACATAGAGGATTGAACAAATGTTAAATTTTTATGAAAAAAATTTAACTCCTGAGATACTTAACTTTTGAATTTGGAATTTGACCTTTAGGGATAGTCCATTTAGGAAAGTGAATTCCAGCCCGACATTTCCAATCTTTCTGCATCTTTAATCATTTACTATTCTGTTGAAGTGTTGCCGAAACCAACAATAAGCAATAGCAGGATCAGGAAATAGATTTACTTCATAGCTTATAAATTTTTTAACCGGTTCGTATCTAAAGCAATTATAGTGGAGGTGCGTGTCAAAACGTGTCATTCTTTAATGTTATTTGAGCGTTGAAATTTTATTCTGTTTCATCATCCAGTTCCTCTTCCGTAATGCCATTGAGGTTGGACAGGGAATTCATCAGGTTCACCAATTCATCATAAAAGCCTATCAATTTATTGAGATTGATATCCCGTGTCCCTGTGAATTGTTCTATGTCAAAATCATAGGTGTCACCTGCTATAAAAGTTTTATTGATATCGGCCATTTCACCGGTCATGGCGACATTTATGGTCCTGGTGAGCAACTCCTCATGGACTTTGAGTAAATACTTATATGCCATCAGTAGCTTATCCCTGTATACGCTCATATTCTTTTATTTTGATTAGTACTTCAAAGTAATTCCGGAAGGCGACAAATGGTGTCGCGTGCAAATTATTCTTTTTTAATTTATTGTCTCGCATTTTGAAAAGTGAACTAAGTGCTGATTGGGTCTGTTCAGCTCTTGAAGGTGCTAATATATCCTACCATATCGCCAATTGATGTCGTTTAAATAATTGAATTTACTTGTGCAAGTTTTTGCTTTACGACGTCTACTGGCGTATTGGCAAGGTAGGTTTGTAAAAAATTTAGAATGGAGAACCAGTTTACCAATAAGATGCTTAAGAGCCTGAGCCGAATTTTTGAGGAAGCAAAGGGCTGTGAACTTAAATCGGAGTCCTTTAAAAGCATGGAGCCCGACTTGGACTTTATATCCAAAAAATTACAAATTCCCACTTTAGAGAGTTTCTTTTTTGCATTATTGTTCAACCTGAACCTGGAAGAAGACGGAGTTACTTTTCAACATCTTGGCGATTTGCTTAAATGCAGTGCTATTACTTTACTTCATTACAACAAGCAGATTGAAACACTTATTGAAATGAACATTGTAGAACTTAAAAACAAAACTTCATTCAGGCAAAGAGGGCGTCAAACTTATCAAATAAAAGAAGAAGTAAAAACCGCTGTATTAAACGAGGAATTTCCCTTGAAAAATTTGAAAAAAGAACCCCCGTCAAGTGTAGTTGACCTTTTGGCCGAATTTTATGATCTCGCCTGTAAATGTGATGAAGGGGATATTAAAAATATTGAACTTCAGTACATTATTGTTCGGTTGCTGGATGCCAACCAGCAGTTTAAATATGTGCAAAGCCTCCTTAATTTCACCAATCTGGAAACCAATGATCTGGGCCTCTTTCTTTATATTTCCTGGAAAACCATATGTGGTAACGAACAAGTTGATTTAAGCCGGAGCATAGAGGGAATTGTTACGGATAATGCAGCGCGGGTACGATTTTCACAAAGCATGATTAAAGGTGAGAATCCTCTTATAAAGCTGAAGCTTGTGGAAGTCGTAAAGGGTGGATTCCTCAACTCTGCCGAATTGAAACTTTCTGAAAAGGGCATAGCATTGCTGGAAGAAGAAGGCCTTACCCTAAGCACCGGCGACCCTGAAAAATCTTTGTTATCAGCTGAAAAAATTCAGAAAAAAGAACTTTTCTATGGCCCTGAAGAAATCCAGCAAATTCAAATGTTGGAACAAACGCTGCAGGAGGAAAAACTAAATGCAATTCAAAAACGGCTGCAGGATAATTCTCTCCCAAAGGGGGTTACCGTTATCCTACATGGTCCACCCGGAACAGGAAAGACAGAAAGCGTGTATCAAATAGCAAGAAAAACCGGGAGAAGTATATTTAAAGTAGACATTAGCGAAAGCAAGTCAAAGTGGTTTGGTGAAAGTGAGAAACTAATAAAAGACATTTTTACCAGGTACAAGTCTGCCGCAAAAAAGCAGCCCCTCCTCCCTATCCTTCTGTTCAATGAGGCCGACGCGCTGCTCTC
>JAGXIK010000019.1 GCA_024635715.1 Gillisia sp. | reverse complement strand
CTATAACCTGGAGAAGTTGGATGTAATTCCAATTCGGTTTTAGGATCACCTACCCTGTGTTGATAATCTTCTGGATCATGGCCTCCATAAAAAGTGAAGAAACCACGGCCTTTTATACCATGAATATAACGAGCCTCTTCATTCAATTTATTTTCAGCTAGAACCAGTATATTAGATTTTAGTGTCGCTCTATTAAACGCCGTTGTTTGCCCCATAAAACCCTTAACCAACATAGTATGATTTTGGTTTAACATGGTAGGAATAGGATCCCATTTGGCAGAAAACTCCATTAAAGTAAAATAATCTGTATTGGTAGCTATTTGTCTCTTATCTGTCATGTCTATAGAGGAGAATTCGTAGATCATCGGGTTTCGTTCTAAAATGAAATCTTTAAATGCAAAAGTATTTTCAAAATCAATTTTACCTTGATAGCCTGGCTCGCTAGGATCTCCATCGAACATAGGCTCAGCTATATCTACACCTTCAGCGGCAAGCGCAATATCAAAACTATCGGTAGCGCTGCACATTGCAAACATAAACCCACCACCTATCACATAATCTCTAATCTTTAAGGCGACAGCCAATTTTTCTTCTGAAACTTTTGAATATCCTAATTTAGAAGCCAATGCTTCAGCATCTGCTTTTTCTTTTATATACCAAGGAGTGGTTCTATAATTTCTATAAAACTTACCATACTGTCCTGTAAAATCTTCATGATGCAAATGAAGCCAATCATATAACAAAAGAGCATCTCCCAGTACCGCTTCATCATAAATAGTTTCGTAAGGAATTTCGGCATAAGTTAACACCATCGTTACGGCATCATCCCATGGTTTATTCCCTGTTGGCGCATATACTGCTATTTTCGGAGCTTTTTCTAAAATAACTGCTTCCATATTTCTAGAAGGACTCTGAATTTCTTCCAGTATAGATTGTGACTTTTCATCACTTAAAACTTCAAAAGAAACACCTCGAATTTTACATTCTCTTCTTAAGGCTTCAGTATCTGAAATAAGGAAAGAACCTCCTCTATAGTTTAATAACCACTGTACATTTAAATTATTTTGAAGTGCAAAATAAGTAATTCCGTATGCTTTTAAATGGTTTTCTTGGGTCTCCGCATCCATAGGAATCAATATCTGCGAAGCTTGTAATTGAAAAGACATAAAAAATAAACCCAGTACAAAAAGTAAATTTTTTATACCGGGGGGGAATTGGTAACTATATTGGTTGGAATAGAATACACTATCAACACAACATGTAGGTTTGTTTTCTCTATAAGATTTGGGAACTACTTTAAAGTAGTTATGAAATAAATTTTTAAAATGGCACGTCGTTGTCATCATCATTAAAATCATCGTTCATCGAGCTTCCGAAGGCTTCATCTGCTGAAGGGCTAGGCAATTTGCTACCTCCAAAAGGATCTTCGCTTTCACCCTCATTCATTTTAGAATGAAACTCTCCAAATGGAGAATCGAAGTCATCTAAGTTATCAAATTTACCAAGATGTCCAACAAATTTCAAGCGGACACTCTCCAGACCACCATTACGGTGTTTAGCAACAATAAATTCACCCTGCCCAGATGTTGGAGAGCGTTCTTCATCATCCCATTCATCAATTTTATAATACTCTGGGCGGTAAATAAATGAAACAATATCGGCATCTTGCTCTATCGCTCCAGATTCCCTCAAATCACTTAATAAAGGTCTTTTACTTCCTCCACGAGTTTCTACAGCACGAGATAGTTGAGATAGTGCAATAACAGGTATTGCTAATTCCTTAGCTAAGGCTTTTAAGTTTCGAGAGATTGTAGATATTTCTTGTTCCCTATTTCCTCCTTTTACAGAACTTCCAGCTGTCATTAACTGCAAGTAATCTACCATTATCATTTTTATACCATGTTGTGATGCTAATCTCCTAGCTTTTGCTCTAAGATCAAAAATAGATAATGATGGAGTATCATCTATAAATAATGGAGCCTTCTCAAGATCTTTTACTTTTACATTTAATTGCTCCCACTCATGGGTTTCTAAATTCCCTGTTCTAAGTTTTTCTGAAGATAATCCTGTTTCCGAAGATATTAGTCTAGTGATCAATTGTACCGCAGACATCTCCAAGGAGAAGAATGCAACCGGAATATTATGTCCCACAGCAATATTACGAGCCATGGATAATGTTAATGCCGTTTTACCCATACCTGGACGAGCAGCGATAATAATTAAATCACTTGGCTGCCAACCAGAAGTAAGTTTATCTAATTTATCAAAGCCTGATGGCACTCCACTTAATCCATCTTTATTTGAAATTTCCTGAATTCTGTTTTTTGCCTGAATAACCAAACTATGTGCCGTCTCTGAAGAACGTTTAATATTCCCCTGAGTAACCTCATACAATTTGGATTCAGCAGTATCTAAAAGATCAAAAACATCGGTTCCTTCATCGTAAGACTGTTCAATAATTTCGTTTGAAATCTTAATTAGACTTCGCTGAATATATTTTTGAAGAATGATTCGGGCATGAAATTCTATATGCGCAGAAGAAGATACCTTTTGAGTTAGCTGGATCAAATACCATTCACCACCAACCTTATCTAAGTTTCCATCCTTACGCAATTGATTAGAAACGGTTAACAAGTCAATCGCCTCTGTGTTCTCAAAGAGTTTATAGATAGCCTCATAGATCAATTTATGGCCAGTTTTATAAAATACATCGGAGTGTAGAATATCTATAATTTCATCTACACCTTTTTTATCGATCATCATGGCTCCTAGCACAACCTCCTCTAAATCAACAGCTTGTGGGGGAATTTTACCTTTTTCAAGACTTACAACATTGCCTTGGCCATAGTTTAGTTTTTGGGGGATTGTAACTTTTTCCATATTACGAATGTAAATAATTTGTTAAGATATCCTTAATTAAAAAGATACAACTTAATTCACAGGTAATGAACAATTTACCTGTTGATAACTTAATGTTTTTGTTGATAAGGCCAAAAAAATCCGAAGAAAATCTTCGGATTTTTTTGAATGTATGACTAAGAAAGAACTAATCTTTAAAGACACCCATATTAGAATACTTATCCATTCTTTTATTTACCAATTCTTTTGGTGATAAGTTTCGGAACTCATTATAAGAAGATAAAATTGAATTTTTTACCGTATTAAAAGTTTCCTCTCTATTAGTATGAGCACCTCCTAATGGTTCTTTTACGATTTCATCTATTAACTTCTGCTTTTTCATATCTATAGCAGTAAGTTTCAGGGCATCTGCTGCTATTTCTTTATATTCCCAGCTTCTCCATAATATAGAAGAACAAGATTCCGGAGAAATCACAGAGTACCAAGTGTTTTCTAACATAAGTACTTTATCTCCTACTCCAATTCCTAAGGCACCACCACTAGCTCCTTCCCCTATAATCACCACTATAATTGGCACTTTTAGGCGAGTCATTTCTAATATGTTTCTAGCAATAGCTTCCCCCTGTCCTCTTTCTTCTGCTTCCAAACCTGGATATGCTCCTGGAGTATCTATAAAGGTCACAACTGGAACTCCAAACTTCTCTGCAGATTTCATTAAGCGTAAAGCTTTACGATATCCTTCGGGGTTTGCCATTCCAAAATTACGATACTGTCTTGTTTTGGTATTAAATCCTTTTTGTTGACCCACGAACATAAAGCTCTGGTCTCCAATTTTCCCAAGACCACCAATCATTGCTTTATCATCTTTTACGTTTCTATCCCCATGAAGTTCAAGAAAAGTATCACCGCAAATTGCTTTTATATAATCTAGGGTGTAAGGTCTATTAGGATGTCTTGAAAGTTGAACACGTTGCCAAGCTGTAAGATTCTTATAGATCCCTTTTTTGGTCTCTATTAATTTCTTCTCGATCTGTTTACAGGTAGCAGTAACATCTACTTCACTTTCTGCCCCTATATTACAAGCCTTTTGGTATTGTTCCTCTAACTCTTTAATGGGTAATTCAAAATCTAAATATTCCATGTTAAGTTATTGTGTTTTTTAATTAGCCTACAAATATAACAAACTTTGAAAGGAAGAATTCCTAAGATATCTTATTAATTTTTCGTTTTGTTTTAAGAAAGCCATTCAGGATAACAGTAGATAGAATTAGCAAGGCTCCATAATAGAATTGAGGATTCATTTGCTCTTTACTACCAAATATTAAAAATGCCAAAAATATTCCATATATCGGCTCCAAGTTGATTGTGAGCATTATAGTATAAGGACTTAGATGTTTCATTACAGCGACTGCTGCAATAAAGGCGTAAGCTGTACATATAGATGCAAGAATTAATAAATACCACCAATCTTCAGAAGAAATAGTAAAAAAAGCAAGATTAAATCCCTTATCTCCACCACTACTAAAAGACATTATAGCCAAATAAATACTTATTGCGACTACCCCAGTTAAAAGCTCATAGAATGAAATCACTGAAGGAGCAGTGTTTTTTATTAATTTCCCGTTTATTAAAGTGAAAACAGCAGATAAGAAAGCTGAGATCAAGCCTAAAATTATCCCCAAAGTATATTTAGTTTCTACTTGGAAAATAATATATAAGCCTACAATTACTAATAAACCAAACAAGATCTCATAACCCACAAACTTTCGCTTATAAAAAATAGGCTCAAGGATTGAAGTGAAAAAAGCTCCTGTAGAAAGTAAAGCTAAAGTAATAGAGACATTAGATACTTTTATTGCACCAAAAAATGTTAACCAATGTAACGCGATCACAATTCCAGCAATTATAAGTATAAGTAATTTTCTTTTTGTAAGCTTTAGATTTCGTTTTTTCCATTTGATATATAAGAAAATGAAACCACTTGCCAGCAACATTCTGTACCAGACTAAAGGGACTGCGTCTAAAGATATTAATGCTCCTAAAACTGCGGTAAATCCCCAAATAAAAACAATTACGTGAAAATGGAGGTAGCTTCTAAGTTTATCGTTTGGCATTGAACAAAAGATAGATAGCTAAAATCCCAAAAGACACATTAGGAAACCACACTGCAATTAGCGGTGAAAAAGTAGATTGCTCTGCCAAAGTCCCAAAAACCTTATCGAAGAATATAAAAATAAAAGCCAAGGAGATCCCTAAGGCTAAGTTTACTCCCATTCCTCCTCTTCGTTTAATTGAAGAAACGGCAACGGCAATAATAGTAAGTATAAATGCTGAAACAGGTAAACTCCATCTTTTGTAAGCTACCACGAGATACCTATTCATATTTCCAGAACCTCGTCTGGCTTCTTGATCTATAAAATCATTAAGTTCATTATAATTGAGAGTTTCGGCGATATAGGTAACAGGTGTTAATTCGTCAAATTCAAACGGCAGGATAGTATCTATAGTTCGTTCGTGAAAAATTTGATCCCCTTCTTCTCCTATAATTCTTTTATCAAAATTACTTAGCGTGTAGGTGCTGTCTGCTTCGTTATACTGTAATCTTGAAGCGCTTAATTTGAATGTCAATTTATTCCCTTCAAAATGTTCTAAAGTAAAATTTCTAGCAGATTTCGATTTCGGCTGAAAGTTACTTGCGTAGATATATTCATCGTCATTTATCTGCCTATATACATCACTGGTTTCCTTGACCTCAGTCCCTTTTTTGAGGTATTGATATTTAAATTCATTAAAACCTTTACTAGCATTTGGAGCCAAATACATACTCATAACCAAAGCGCCAATACATACAATCGTTGCACCTATTAAATAAGGTCTCAAGAAACGCCAGAAAGAAACACCACTACTCAAAAAGGCAATGATCTCTGTATTATTGGCAAGCTTGGAGGTAAACCAAATTACTGATAGAAATAAGAATAAAGGAAAAAGCAGATTTGCAAAATAAATAGTAAAATCTAAATAATAAGCTGCAACTTCTATAAAAGGAACCTCATTTTCCAAGATCTTATCGATCTTTTCAGCAAGATTTACAATAATACCAATAGGAACAAACAGCAGTAGCATTAGGATAAAGGTTCCCAAATAGCGTTTTAATATGTACCAATCTAATATCTTCAACTTACAGTCGCTTATTCATTTGTTGTACCATTCTATTTTTCCAGCTGGCAAAATCTCCCGCTAAGATATGTTTTCTAGCCTCACGCGTCAACCAAAGGTAGAAACCTAGATTATGAATTGTAGCAATTTGCTTGCCTAATAATTCATTTACTGTAAAAAGATGTCTTAGATATGCTTTAGAGTAATCGGTATCAACAAATGTTATGGCCATATCATCTATAGGAGAGAAATCGTCATGCCATTTTTTATTCTTTATATTAATAGTTCCATGAGCCGTGAATAACATACCATTTCTTGCATTTCTGGTAGGCATGACACAATCAAACATATCTATTCCCAGTGCAATGTTTTCTAAAATATTAATTGGAGTTCCTACTCCCATCAGGTACCTTGGCTTATCTTCAGGCAATACTTCAGTAACAACTTCAGTCATTGCATACATTTCTTCTGCGGGTTCCCCTACAGATAATCCTCCAATTGCATTACCCTCTGCTCCTACAGATGCAATATATTCTGCAGATTGTTTTCTAAGATCTTTATAAGTACTTCCTTGAATAATTGGAAAAAATGCTTGACTGTAATCATATTCAAATGGAGTTTTCTCCAAATGACTAATGCATCTATCCAACCATCTATGCGTCATGTGCATGGAGCGTTTCGCATATTTATAATCGCAAGGATATGGTGTACACTCATCAAAAGCCATAATAATGTCGGCTCCAATGACACGCTGAATTTCCATTACATTTTCTGGAGTAAAGGTATGATAAGAACCATCTATATGAGATTTGAATTTTACTCCATTCTCTTTAATCTTTCTTCTTTCTGAAAGTGAGTAAACCTGGTATCCGCCACTATCTGTAAGTATACTTCTATCCCAATTCATAAATTTATGAAGCCCACCAGCTTTTTTTAAGATCTCGGTTTGAGGCCTCAAGTACAAGTGATAAGTATTCCCTAAAATTATATCTGGATTAATATCTTCTTTTAATTCTCTTTGATGCACTCCTTTAACAGAACCAACGGTTCCTACGGGCATAAAAATCGGTGTCTCGATAACGCCATGATCGGTTGTGATTTCTCCCGCACGTGCGTTACTCTGAGGGTCTTTAGCTAAAAGGTCAAACTTCATAGTATATTTTAAATAGTTGCAAAGATACTTAAGTAAAACTCATATAAAAGACCCATGATTTTAAAAATTGTTAGCTATTACACACAAATCGTTGATAACTGGCATCTTCTAACTTTGCGATACGTATTTAATAACTTATTTTTGCAGCATTCATAAAAAACAACACAACACACAATGCCACACACTAAAGAATTAGAAGATTTTGTTACCCAGGTTCGCCGGGACATTTTAAGGCAAGTTCATAAAGTAAATTCAGGTCACCCTGGAGGGTCTTTAGGCTGCGCCGAGTTTTTCACAGCTCTATATCAAGAGGTGATGGATTATAAAAGTGATTTTGATATGAACGGGATAGGAGAAGATCTTTTCTTTTTATCTAACGGACATATCTCTCCAGTTTTTTATAGCGTTTTAGCTAGAAGCGGTTTTTTCCCAGTGGAAGAACTAAATACTTTCAGATTAATAAATTCAAGATTACAAGGACATCCTACTACTCATGAAGGATTACCTGGAATTCGGATCGCATCTGGTTCTTTAGGTCAAGGATTATCTGTAGCAATTGGTGCTGCGGAAGCAAAAAAACTAAATAAAGATTCTCATATAGTGTATACTTTACATGGAGATGGAGAATTACAAGAAGGCCAGAATTGGGAAGCTATTATGTATGCTGCTGGTAATAAAATAGACAACCTTATTTCTACTGTAGATGTTAATGGACAGCAGATTGATGGAGCTACAGATCAGGTTTTACCAATGGGGAATCTTAAAGCTAAATTTGAAGCTTTCGGCTGGGATGTTCTAGAAGTAAAAGAAGGAAATGATATTTCTAAAGTTATTGAAGGATTAAATGAAGCGAAAAGCAGAACCGGAAAAGGAAAACCGGTATGTATTTTAATGACTACGGTAATGGGTCATGGAGTAGACTTTATGATGCATACCCACAAGTGGCATGGAGTTGCTCCTAATGATGAGCAACTAGAGAATGCATTGGCTCAAAACCCTGAAACTCTTGGAGACTATTAATTTTAATTGCTATTTCTTTTAGAAATATTATTCAGACAAAATGAAAAAATACACAAATACAGGAAATAAAGATACTAGATCTGGTTTTGGAGCAGGTTTAACTGAGCTTGGGAAAAGTAACGAAAATGTTGTTGCCCTTTGTGCAGATCTTACCGGTTCATTAAAAATGGACGAATTTAAAAAGAATCATCCAGAGCGATTCTTTCAAATTGGAATTGCTGAAGCCAATATGATTGGAATTGCAGCAGGGATGACCATTGGAGGGAAAATTCCATTTACTGGCACATTCGCTAATTTTTCTACCGGAAGAGTGTACGATCAGATAAGACAGAGTGTTGCCTATTCAGATAAAAACGTGAAAATATGTGCTTCTCACGCAGGAGTTACTTTAGGTGAAGATGGAGCTACCCACCAAATATTGGAAGATATAGGTTTAATGAAAATGCTTCCTGGAATGACGGTTATTAATACATGCGATTATAACCAGACCAAAGCTGCTACATTAGCAATTGCAGAATTTGAAGGCCCGGTATATTTAAGGTTTGGACGTCCAAAAGTGGCAAACTTCACTCCTGAAAACGGAAAATTCGAGATTGGTAAAGCTGTTAATTTAACTGAAGGAACCGATGTAACGATTATCGCAACCGGACACTTAGTTTGGGAAGCTTTGCAAGCTGCTGAACAGTTGAACGAAAAAGGAATAAGTGCGGAAGTAATAAACATTCATACTATTAAGCCTTTGGATGAAGAAGCTATTTTAGCTTCAGTAAAAAAGACTGGATGTGTTGTTACTGCTGAAGAACATAACTTCTTAGGAGGTTTAGGTGAAAGTGTTTCCAGAACATTGGTAGAAAATTTCCCTGCGCCACAAGAATTTGTTGCCACTAAAGATACTTTTGGTGAAAGTGGAACTCCAGAACAGTTAATGGAAAAATACGGATTGAACGCCGAAGCAATTGTAAAAGCTTCAGAAAAAGTAATAAAACGTAAATAGAAATCGATTAATTTATATTTTAAACCCTTCAAACCTAGTGTTTGAGGGGTTTAATCTTTTTAGCAGAAAATAAACGGCATATTTTATGCGTTATCTATAATCAAATTATAAAACTTAACGTATGAAAAAATTAATTGTACTAACGCTTATTTTAATTGGTGGTACTGCTATGGCTCAAGCCACTTATGGCCTTAAAGGAGGACTTAATTATGGTGCAACAGGAGATTATGAAAATTATTCTCAAGTAATAGAAGATGCCTCCACTGTTGTAGAAGGAAAAGAAAAAACAGGATATCACTTAGGAGCTTTCGCGAAATTCGAAATCCTTGGAATATTCCTGCAGCCAGAATTGGTATATACCAGACTAAATACTGAATATGATCAATTTGATTATAATATAGATAAAATTGACGCTCCAATTTTAGTAGGTATAAACGTCTTAGGTCCCTTGAACCTAAAAGCTGGACCTTCTTTTCAATATATTTTAAAGAATGAATTAGACAACACCAATATTAAAATTTCTGATGTAGAAAATGAGATCAGTGTTGGGTATCAGGTTGGATTGGGCTTAGAATTAGGGAATTTAGGTTTCGATGCTCGCTATGAAGGTGCTTTTGAAGAAAACAATGCCTATGGTGAAGCCGCTTTGGATCAAAATTTCAAAATAGACTCTAGACCTTCCCAGTGGATCTTAAGTGTTTCTTACACTCTAAATTAAACCTAAAATTTAATACAATAAAAAAAGCCGCGAATCACTTCGCGGCTTTTTTTTGTTAAACCTCATTTACGTTTTCAAACTCTTCCGGATCAAGATAGTTTGGAATTCCGTTCCCATTTCTATCAGGAAACACTATTGATCCATCTGTATTAATAATTATTTCATCCTTAGTTAAAGTTCCATCACCATCATCGTCTGCATCCAAATAGTTTGGCAATGTATTTTCATCTGAATCATCGTTAGCAACAATCCTATCATTATCCAAATCTTCTAAATATGATGGAATTCCATCTTGATCGTGATCTGCCTGGTTAACTTGGTATAATTGAAAGCTAAAGATCAATGGACTATAAGCAGGGATACTACCTTGTGGAATATCAAAATACCCCAAGCCTGAAGGCAAGAAGACTGCTCCTACTCCAAAATCGTTTGTAAAGGTAACGGTATTATCATCGTTCACATCAAAATTGGAAGCTCCTCCAAATTCCACAAGTGTTTCTGTTAAAGCCACAACTGCGATTCCAGAATTGGCTTGAGTTCTTGTTCCTGGATGATCAAACCAAATAGGGCTTGCTGTATTATCAAAAGAAATTTGATTCAACAACTCTCCCTTGTAATTTTGAAAAGTAGAATCTGCAAAAGTAGGATGCGCTCCAAATCCTTCTCTAATTTTCAGAATATAGATATTATAATCTATCTCATTGCGAGTTACAACCTTTGTTTCTAATAAATCTGAATCTATAAGAGGTGTTTTATCTACATTTAAACCAGCAATAGAATCAAATTTTATTCTATAATCGAAACCTTCGGATGGATTCTGAAAATCTTCTTCATTATAAAAATGTGTTTGTAAATAGGATATTAATGCTTCATCATCTTCTATGGCTTGTTCTCCACGATCTCTAACAGGAACTACTTCCAAAACATTATCATCGTCTTTTTTACAGGATATTATAGAAATGCTTGTAAGCACCATTAAAATAAACAACTTTGTCAATCTCATCATTAGGTAAATTTAAGGCGGCAAGATACAATAATCTTGTATTTTTGCTTAGGATTTAGACAGTTTTAAGAAGCTAATATGAGAGTTGACAAATTTTTATGGTGCGTGCGATATTTCAAAACACGAAGTTTAG
>JAGXIK010000121.1 GCA_024635715.1 Gillisia sp. | reverse complement strand
CTATATGATTTTATAAAGAAAAAACTATATTTGCAGCCTGAAAATAGGTTAAGATAAATTCATTTTTATCAAACACATTTTAATGATTTCAATATTAAACATAAAGAATTAGATAATGTCTAAAATCACAGGTAAAGTTGCACAAATTATAGGCCCTGTAGTTGATGTAGTTTTCAACGCAGATAACGCTGATTTGCCAAATATTTACGATTCCCTAGAAATTACCAGAAAAGATGGTTCTATTTTGGTTCTTGAAGTACAATCACATATTGGTGAAAATACAGTGAGAACTGTAGCTATGGATTCTACAGATGGATTGAGCAGAGGTGTAGAGGTTGTTGCTACTGGAGCACCAATTCAAATGCCAATAGGAAAAGAAGTTTATGGGCGTTTGTTCAACGTGATCGGAGATCCTATTGATGGATTGGATGTTTTGCCAAAAGCTGGTGATGCTGGTTTACCAATTCACCGTGATTCTCCAAAATTTGAAGATTTATCTGTTTCTACAGAAGTATTATATACAGGGATTAAAGTAATAGATCTAATCGAGCCTTATGCAAAGGGAGGTAAGATTGGTTTATTTGGTGGAGCCGGAGTAGGTAAAACCGTATTAATTCAAGAATTAATTAACAATATTGCAAAAGGTCACGGTGGACTTTCAGTATTTGCTGGAGTTGGAGAAAGAACTCGTGAAGGAAATGACCTTTTGAGAGAAATGTTGGAGTCTGGTATTATTAAATACGGTGACGAATTCATGCACTCTATGGAAGAAGGTGGATGGGATCTAGCTAAAGTAGATAAAGCTGCTTTGAAGGAATCTAAAGCAACTTTCGTATTCGGACAAATGAATGAGCCACCGGGAGCACGTGCACGTGTTGCACTTTCTGGACTTACCATTGCTGAATATTTCCGTGATGGCGCAGGAGAAGGACAAGGGAAAGATGTACTTTTCTTCGTAGATAACATCTTCCGTTTTACACAAGCGGGATCTGAAGTATCTGCACTTCTTGGACGTATGCCATCTGCAGTAGGATACCAACCTACATTAGCAACTGAGATGGGTGCGATGCAGGAACGTATTACTTCAACAAAAAATGGATCTATTACCTCTGTACAGGCGGTTTATGTACCTGCAGATGATTTAACAGATCCAGCACCAGCAACAACATTTGCTCACTTGGATGCTACAACTGTACTTTCTCGTAAAATTGCAGAGCTTGGTATTTATCCTGCGGTAGATCCTTTGGATTCTACTTCAAGAATTCTTACTGCTGAAATTTTAGGGGAAGAGCACTATAGATGTGCACAACGAGTAAAAGAGTTGTTACAACGTTATAAAGAATTACAGGATATCATTGCTATTCTTGGGATGGAAGAACTTTCTGAAGAAGATAAGCAAGCGGTATATAGAGCAAGACGTGTACAACGTTTCTTATCTCAGCCATTCCACGTTGCAGAACAGTTTACAGGACTAAAAGGAGTATTGGTAGATATTAAAGAAACCATCAAAGGATTTAATATGATCATGGATGGGGAATTAGATAAATATCCAGAAGCTGCATTTAACCTTAAAGGTTCTATTGAAGAAGCTATTGAGGCAGGAGATAAAATGTTGGCTGAATCATAACAAGTTTGCAGTGTTCAGGAGCAGTTGGCAGTAAGCGCCCATTGTTTACTGATAATTGATAATTGATAATTGTAAGAAATGTATTTAGAAATAGTTACTCCGGAAGCAGTTGTATTTGGTGCAGAAGTAGTGTCGGTAAGAGTTCCCGGAATGGATGGTGAATTTCAGATGTTAAATCATCATGCTGCAATTGTTTCACTTCTAGTAGAAGGAGAAGTAAAGATCGATCTAGTTTCGGCAAGCCCGGAAATGCTAAAAAATCTTCCTTCAGCTTTCAGAAAAGAAGCGAACAATGTACTTTTCTACCCAATTAAAGGTGGTGTGCTTGAAATGAAAGATAATAAAGCGATCGTATTAGCTGATTAATTAGCTATATAATTATATTTAAAAAGCCTGTTGAATTTCAACAGGCTTTTTTTTTGTATTAATAATTGTCACATTTCGACAAGCTTAAATTAACAGTAGAATGTCATCCTGAGCTTGTCGAAGGATTTTATTTAATAATAGATTTAACATGTTCACATTTCGACAGGCTCAATGTGACAATTCCCTGACATCCTTTCCCGATAGCTATCTGGATTGTAGAAGGATCTCATTTAGAATATTTCAATATGTTCAAATTTCGACAAGCTCTATCTAACAGTAGAATGTCATCCTGAGCCTGTCGAAGGGTCTCAGCGCATTAGGACAGGCTCAGGAGGACAATTCGCAGTCATCCTAAGCATATCGAAGGATTTTTTAATTAAAATTTATTTCTTGGCTAACCAAGCTTCTCTAGCTTTTACAGCTTTCTTATCTGCATTCTCATCAATGCTAATAGTATAGGTTGGATCTTTAGAAAGTGTAAGCTTTGTCTTAGCTTCCTTGTTATCTCTCATGTAAGTTATATTCAATACGGTTCCGGGTTTGCTTTCTTTTATGATCTTCTCCCAATCCTCCATGGAGGAAATAGGGTTTTCATTTACAGCAGTTATTTGATCTCCGCTATTTAAATTCGCATTATAAGCGGGGCTATCAATTTTAGGATTGCTGGTTATTTGTACTGAATTTTCATTCTTTTTTAATGATGCTCCAAAGTATCCTTTGTCCACATCTTGGCTTAATTTTAAACCAACAGTTTTAAAAAGCTCTGAATATTTAGGCATTTCACTTTTATAGATATAATTACCGAAGAATTGATCTGCAACTTCTGCTCCTGCGTATTTAGTAAGGCTTTCTTTTAGATCTTTGATGGTATAGGAAACCTCTGTTTTTCCAAAGGTATTCCAAACCTGCTTCATGAAATCGTCTAAATTTAAACCTTTGCTTCTAAGGTCCAGATCTAATGCTAAGCCCAGAATGCTTCCGTAGGAATAATACGAGATAAAAGTATTTTCTCTATTTACCGGATCTACAGAGGTGGCTGCATCTACAAATGGAGCTTGATAGCTCATCTCTATTGGATTAAAAAATTGATGTGCTGGAGAATTCCAAACATAGTTGAAAGTACCATTTAAGCTCTTAATATATTCTTCGGCAGTCAAAATATTGGCCCTATGAAGAATGAGATTGGTATAATAGCTCGTGAAACCTTCAGCAAACCATAAAGATCCAGACATATTAGCCTTAGAAAAATCGAACGGCTCCAGATCGTTAGGTCTAATTCGCTCTACATTCCATGAATGAAAAAATTCATGGGAAACAGTTCCTATATTTCCTTTCATTCCTCCATCTGCTAAACCTTCGGCATCAGTTAAAATAGTACTGTTTCTATGCTCCATTCCATCTCCGGATACATTAGGTAAATAACAAGCTATAAATGTGTATTCATCATAATCGTAGTCTGGTAATTCCCCAAAAACTTGTTTTTCCTGCTCTACGATTCGCTTTACTTGATCGAAATACTCATCCAATTCCGCATCAGTACCATCGTGATGTAATACAAATCGAATATTCTTACCATCCATCTTAAATTCTCTTAAGCCGAAGTCGCTTAACTCGGTTGGGCTATCCATGAAATAATAAAGATCTGGAGCCATATACGTATTTCCTTCGACTGACTTAAGTTGTGTGGCAACTTTCCAGTTAGATCCTTCTGGAGAGTTGAAAGTTATTTCTATAGGTCTATGCTGAAGTTCTTCTGCATACATAAAAGTTGCAGGCATATTTAGATGTGCATGTGTGTTGTCTATTTGAGAATAGGTTCCGTCGGCCCGATTTCCAAATAGCAGATATTCTACATTCACGGTGCCGTCATGGCCTTTGATAACCCAAGAATATGGATCTTTTCTAGTCACTTCCAATTTGTTCCCTTTGCTATCTGTAGCCTTAAATGCATAGACATTTTTAGCAAATTCATGAATAGCATATCTTCCAGGGGAAGATCTACTCATGGAAACAACGAGCTCGTGCGATTTAACATTAGGAAAAGTTGCTTTTATGTTGGCTTCATGATGAACCGCATTATTGAATGAGATCTCATAAGTATTGGTTTGAGCGAATGAGACAGCAGAAATAAGCAGGAGAAATAGAAATTTACGCATAGCAATATTAGGTTTTAGGCTCTAAAATAAGGAATAAGCTAAAGTCTTTAATTAATCTTCATTGATATATTCCAGAATATCTCCAGGTTGACATTCCAGAACTTTGCAAATAGCCTCCAAAGTTGAGAACCGAACCGCTTTGGCTTTACCTGTTTTGAGTATAGAAAGATTGGCGGTGGTAATGTTTATGGCTTCTGCCAGTTCATAACTTTTCATACCTCTTTTTTCTAATACTGTATCTAAGTTTATAATTATAGACATGATCTAGACAGTTAATTCGTTTTCATCCTTCAGGTCTTTTGCTTTTTTGAAAACATAACTGAGATAAATAAAAAACAGTCCCAGACAAATAATAATCAATTTAGAATCGAAAGAAAATATTTGAATTCCTGTCAGTTCTGTTTTTTGAAAAACCACATTCGAAAAAACATTAAAAATTGATTTCAGAACTATCAAAAGAATAATTAACTGACCTAAAAGTTTCAGGCTCAAAATTTGAAAATGGCTAAATAGTGGAGATTTAAATAATGAAGCTACTATTTTTTTGAAAACATATAGGCTATAAATAAACCCGAGGTTTAAAATTATGGATATAATAGTTAATGCAACTATTGGGAATTCCCATCTAAAAGAAGGCACTCCTAATAATTCTGATAAGAATTTTGATTCAGGAAAAAAGGGTATAAATAGAATTCCTATAATATTTAATCCAACAGCCATTATTACAATTACAAATATGAAATTCAGGAAATATTTTAGTGGTTGGAGAGGTGTGCTGTTTGGCTTCATTTTTTCTAAATTATTTTATACAGTTAATTCGTTTTCTTCTTTTAATTTTTTCGCATTTTCAAAAGCCTTGCTCAAAAAAATAAAGAATAAACCAATGGCAAGTATAAACCAAAAAGAACCAAAGGAAAAGCCTATTTCTATCCCTATCCTTCCCTCTCCCTTAATTATCAATGGAGTAGCAAAATTTACAATACCTTGAAATATGGTTATAAGAATTATAAGCTGTCCAATAATTTTAAGTGATGCAATTTGAAAACGGGTAAATAATTTCCCTCTAAAAAAATCCCGAATTAATTTCCTTAGAACGTATATGGTATATATAAATAATCCGGCAATAATCATTTGAACGGAAATTAAAACTGTGGATGGAGTATCGAATTTTATAATCTTTGTTCCATTTATATTTATTGGAGATAAGTTTTCGCCAGTTATTAATTGAATAATAAAAAAGAAAGCGGATACCAGTAGGCTAATTACTAAGAAATAGAGACAGATATCTAGAATTGTTTTTAATAAAATAGGTGGTTTCATAAATTATTGTTTTACGATAACAAATATAAATTTAATTATTGATAAACAATAATTATATTTATGCTTGAGATGATTTTATGTACTAAAAAGCAGATTGAGATTTGTTAAATGATCTTCATTTTATATGGGGCTAGTGTTCCCATTCCTCGATAATAACTATTATATTTGCCTGAAATTGAATTTTTAGTCACCTATGCTATTAGCCATACTTTTAGGGTTTGCCTTTTCTTTATTCCTGGTATTTACCGGGAAATTTTTTAAAGGAAGAATTTCCATCCTGGCTGCAGGGATCCCATTAGCACTATTTGTATACTTTGCTCAATTTATTGGGAGAATTTCTGATGGAGAAGTTATCACTCAATTTCACTCTTGGATTCCAGCTTTTGGTGTAAATCTTGGTTTTACCTTAGACGGACTTTCCCTTCTATTTTCCTTAATGATCACCGGAATCGGATTTCTGGTATTTGTATATACTTCAGCATATTTAAAGGGTCACAAATATCTGGATAGATTTTATGGGTATTTAAGCATGTTTATGGCGGCAATGCTCGGCCTTGTGCTATCAGATAATCTTATCTCACTTTTTGTTTTTTGGGAACTAACTAGTATCTCTTCATTTTTCCTAATTGGATTTAATAATACGAGTAGGAAATCAAGAAAATCTGCTTTAATAGCACTAGCAATTACTGGGATTGGAGGTCTTTCTTTATTGGTTGGATCGATATTTTTAGGTTCTGTAACAGGAACTTATAGCATTGCAGAAATGCTAACAATGAATCCTGAGATAGCTTCTAACCCGTATTATATTTTAATAGTGGCTCTCATATTTGGAGCTGCCTTTACGAAATCGGCACAATTCCCTTTCCATTTCTGGTTGCCGGGAGCAATGAAAGCACCAACTCCTGTGTCTACATATCTGCACTCTGCAACGATGGTAAAGGCAGGGATCTATCTTCTAATGAGATTAACTCCAGTATTGGGAGATCATGAATTTTGGAATACCACCTTAATTATTGTTGGGGCTATCACTATGGTCTATTCGGCTATTCACACGCTCTTCAGAACAGATCTTAAAGGAATTCTAGCATATTCAACCATTTCAGCATTAGGGATTTTGGTCTTTTTAATTGGTCAAGGTACGGTAGATGCACTTACTGCAGCAGCAGTGTTTATTATTGTACACGCTTTATATAAGGCTACACTTTTCCTGATTACAGGTATTATAGATTACCAAGCCGGGACAAGAGATACAACTGTTTTACGCGGACTAAGAAAAGTTTTATTCCCGGTCGCGATCGCTGGATTTTTAGCTGCACTTTCTAGTGCAGGAATACCTCCAACAATTGGATTTATAGGAAAAGAACTCACCTACGAATCTACTTTCCATTTTGGAAATATGGCCATCCTTTTGACGGGCTTAATTGTGATCACAAAAATATTATTGCTTTATGCTGGGTTTGTTGCTGGTATAAAACCATTTACAGGAACCCTTCCTGAAAGATTTGAGAATACCAAAATGCCTAGTTTTTTAATGTGGCTTCCCCCGGTGATATTGGCTCTTGGTTGTATAGTGTTTGGGATTTTTCCTGGACTAATAGAAGGTTCCTTGGTAAAACCTATGGTTAGTTCTATGGGATTGGACGGAAAGGAAATTCACTTAAAATTATTTCACGGTTTTAATGTTATCTTATTGCTAAGTGTAATAACTATAGCATTGGGGACAGTTCTATATTTTACCTTGAAGCCAACAAAAAAACTAGAAGCATGGGTAGCTAAATTCGAGAAGTTTTCCCCACAAACCATCATATCAAATTCGTGGGCTTTTTTCTTTAAATTTTCTAATGGCTGGACCAATTTGTTTCAGAATGGTTATTTAAGAAATTATGTTGCTACAATAATGGTATTTACTATTGCATTAACTGGCTATTCTTTATTTACTACTGCCAACTACGCTGTAGATTTCAATTCCTTTTCTACTGTTACTTTTTATGAAGCGGCAACTTCTATTGTAATGCTTGTCGCCATTGGATATACAGTATTTACAAGATCTAGATTGGCAGCTGTTGCATCAATGGGTATTATAGGTTATTCCATTTGTATCTTATTTGTAATTTATAGCGCTCCAGATCTTGCAATGACCCAGTTTTCTATAGATACGCTTACGGTGATTCTTTTTGTATTGGTGCTTTATAAATTACCGAAATATCTCAAATTATCAGACTATAAGATGAGGATTCGGGATGGCGTACTTTCACTTGCATTTGGAACCATAATAACCCTGCTAATTCTAGAAGTTTTAGCAGAACCGGTGAATAAGGAAGTGAGTGACTACTATGCAGCAAATGCATATATCCTAGCACACGGAAAAAATGTAGTAAATGTTATTTTAGTGGATTTTAGAGGGTCGGATACTATGATAGAGATTTCAGTTTTGGCAATTGCAGCTATTGGAGTTTTTGCATTGCTGAAGTTAAGATTGAAAAAATCCGATCAGCGATAATGGGATCTGAAATAGATAAAAATTAATAAAGATGAAAACAATAATTTTAAGAACAGCATCTACTTACCTTTTGCCGCTTTTGCTTATGTTTTCAATATTTATATTGCTAAGGGGGCATTATTCTCCAGGAGGAGGATTTGTAGGCGGATTGATAGCCTCCATTGCATTTGTATTACATTCTTTTGCCAGAGGTTTAGATAATACCAAAGAGTTGCTTAAAATACACCCAGGATTTTTAATGCCGATAGGTTTAGCATTGGCATTTCTAGCTGGTGTAACTCCAGTACTGTTTTTCGATCTACCATTTATGACAGGTTTATGGTATCCAGATCATTTACCAGTAATTGGTTCTTTGGGCTCTGCATTGTTTTTTGATCTTGGAGTTTATTTAGTGGTAGTAGGAGTTACTTTAACCATCATATTTACAATCACAGAATCTGCTTAATTCATGGAAGTAATTTTAGCAATATTAATTGGAGTATTATACGCAGCAGGTATCTACATGATTCTACGTAGAAGTCTGGTTAAACTGATACTTGGAATAATTATTTTAGGGAATGGTGCAAATTTGCTCATATTTCTACTTGGAAGAGTTGTAAAAGGAAGTCCTCCCATTATCCCAGCAGATTCAGATGTATTTCAATCTGTGTATGCAGATCCTGTTCCACAAGCGCTTATATTGACTGCAATTGTAATTAGTTTTGGATTACAGTCTTTTGCAATAATTCTGGTTAAAAGAGCTTATAAAGTGGTGAAAACAGACGATTTAGATGAAATGAACGCAATAGATAAAGATTCATGACACAACAGTTAGTATTATACCCACTATTGCTTCAAATGTTTTTAAGCATCGTTTTGATGTTTTGCTGGAGAAAAATTTCCTGGCAACGTGTAATCAGCATTGTTGGGAGCATCATTAATGTTGGGGTTTCTATTTGGTTATTCAGTTATATCTGGGAAAATGGAACACAAATCGTTCTGGCAGGGAATTGGAAACCACCATTCGGGATTATATTTGTTGCAGATACACTTTCGGCCACATTGGTGTTATTAACCGCGATCTCTGGGCTGGCAGTGTCCAGTTTTTCTTCGGCTTCGGTAGTTGCTGCTCGATTGAAATTTGGATATTTCCCTATCTTTCACTTTCTGCTCCTAGGTTTAAATGGAGCTTTTTTAACAGGGGATATCTTTAACTTATATGTTTGGTTTGAGATTATAATAATTTCCTCTTTTGTTCTTATTACCCTTGGTGGTGAAAAAGCACAATTGGAAGGTTCAGTAAAATATTTTACACTTAATATTTTAGCTTCCATGATCTTTCTTACTGCAATTGCAGTATTATATGGTCTTACAGGATCACTGAATATGGCAGATCTTGCCTTGAAAGTTGCAGCCATAGAGAATAGAGGATTAGTATCTATCACCGCGATATTATTTCTGGTTGCCTTTGGGATTAAAGCAGCTGTTTTCCCCCTTTACTTTTGGTTACCAGATTCCTATCATACCCCGCCATCTGCCGTTGCAGCAATATTTGGAGGTTTGTTAACAAAGGTTGGAGTATATGCCCTAATTAGGGTATTTACCTTAATATTTGTAGGAGATCAATTTATAGAAAACATTATTCTCATTATGGCCGTACTCACGCTGTTTAGTGGAGGTCTTGGAGCTTTGGTTCAGAATAATTTAAGAAAAGTATTTTCCTATCTTATCATTTGTCATATTGGATATATGATTGCAGGTTTAGGCTTGTTTACTGAAGTGGCCATAGCGGGAACCATATTTTATCTAATCCATGACATCATTGTAAAGACGAATCTTTTTATGGTAAGTGGATTGATATTTAGAATGCGAGGCACTAACAGTATCAGGAATTTAGGAGGATTGTATGCAGATTATCCTAAGTTGAGTCTATTGATTGCGATCCCATTATTCTCATTAGTAGGGATTCCACCTTTATCTGGATTCTGGCCTAAAATTTCTTTGATCATTGCTGGATTCCAAGCAGAAAGATGGTGGGTTGTAGGAGCGATCATCTTTGCGAGTTTAATTACACTTATAGTAATTGCAAAGGTTTGGGCTAATGTTGTTTGGAAAGAAAAGAAAGAATTACCAGTACGTTTGAATTTTAGATATTTTGATAAATTAAAAACGATAAGAAAGGCTCAAATGATTGCGCCTATGATATTTTTATCATTGGTATCTTTGTATATTGGATTTGGAGCAGAGCATATCCAGCAAGTATCTTCTAGAGTTGCTGGCGAGCTGATGGATAACCAACAATATATCGAAGCGGTATTGGGAAAAGAACAAATTATAGATCATGAAGAATAGATTTTTATCCAACATAATATTAATGGGTATTTGGGTAGCTCTTACGGGAGACTTCACCTTTGCCAATTATATATTTGGGTTTGCTTTTAGTTTCTTCACATTGAGGATGATCACCACGGGGTCTGGAAATGCGAAATATTTCAAGATTTTACCAAAAGTGATTGCTTTTATATTCTTCTTTTTATACGAACTTGTTAAGGCTAATTTACAGGTGGCTTATGAGGTAATGACGCCTCACTATAACATGAGCCCGGGGATTGTGAAAATCCCGCTTTCAGCAAAAACTAATGTGGAGATCACACTTCTTGCAAATATGATAACCCTTACTCCTGGGACTTTGAGTTTGGATGTTTCAGACGATCGTAAAGTATTATATGTACATTCTATGTATATAACTTCAAGAGAGAAATTTATAGATAGTATCAAGAACGGATTTGAAAAACGTATACTAGAGATATTAAGATGACATTACATGAATTTATATTTTACATCGTAATTCCTATTCTATCAATTTCGATGTTGCTTATTCTATGGAGGTTTTTAAAGGGGCCAAGTATTGTAGATAGGATCATTGCCTTAGATCTTATTATTACAATAGGAATTGGGTTTATTGCTGGGTATAGTATATTAACCAATAGGCCATCTTTTTTAGATGTCGCAATGATTTTAGCGCTTATAGCATTTTTGGGTACAGTTGCCTTTTCGTATTATATTCAAAAAAGAAATAAAAAATGACAGATATTCTTGTTGCAATATTTTCACTATCCGGAGCTATCTTCATTCTGTTTGCCAGCATTGGTCTAATAAGAATGCCAGATTCTTATTTAAGGATTTCGGTTACTACAAAAGCAGCTACTTTGGGTATTGGATTGTTGCTTTTAGCAGCGGCAATACATTTTCAAGATTTTTCTATTACTACCAGAGTTTTTGCAATTATTCTTTTTATTCTCCTTACTGCTCCCATAAGTGCGCATTTAATTGGGAGAGCTAGTTATTTTTCTGGTGTAAAATTATGGAAACACTCTATTATGAATGATTTGGAAGGGAAATACAATAAAGCTACTCAGGAGTTAAAAAGTGAAGATGTAGAGGAATTAAAAAAGCGTAAAAAAAAGGAAAAGGATTTGATCAAAAAAAAACCTCTTAAATAGATCTATTTTGTGTTTATCTAAATCTCTATTTTTCTTCTGAAGTAAATTCTCTCCAAAACCCTGAAAGAATAGTTGTAATAAAAATCACCATCAATTCTTTATAAATATCTAAAGTAGCTGCTACCAGCACCAAATAGTTGCAGCTATAGTAATGCCTTTCACACTTCCTTTTTGCTGAAGAATATTACCAGCCTAATAGCACCAATTAATTATCCTGATAATGTTACTAAAGCAATACGCATACTAAATTCTAGTAATTCCATATTTTTTAGATTTATGAATGTTGTAATTTAGCGCGATGCATAAATTCCCATTAAAATTAGAGAAAAGCCTGGAAAACAGAAAGCAGCAAAATGCTTTTAGGGAATTGGGTTCTTCCAATAATTTGATAGATTTTGTGTCTAATGATTATTTGGGATTTGCAGGTAATTCTGAATTATTTTCTAAGACTCAGAGGATTTTGGAGGAATATAACATGCTTAAAAATGGATCCACAGGCTCGAGGTTACTCTCTGGAAATCATAAATTATATCCAATTGCCGAAAAGCAGATCTCAGATTTTCATAAAGCTGATGCTTCTTTGATATTTAATTCTGGTTACGATGCAAATATTGGGTTTTTTTCAGCTATTCCTCAAAAAGGAGATCTCATTTTTTACGATGAATTGGCACATGCCTCTATTCGGGATGGAATTAGGATGAGCAATGCAAAAGCTTATAAATTCAATCATAATGATTTAGAAGATCTAAAAAAAAGGCTGAATCTAATTACCGCGGAAGCAACTTCTGAAATATACATAGTCACCGAATCAGTGTTTTCTATGGATGGGGATAGTCCAGATCTGAAAGCTTTTGCGAATTTTGCGGAAGAAAGGGATTATCATTTGGTAATAGATGAAGCCCATGCAGTAGGTGTTTCTGGCGAAAAAGGGAAAGGTCTAGTTCAGGATTTAGGATTGGAGAAAAAGGTGTTTGCTAGAATTGTAACTTTTGGAAAAGCACTTGGAGTTCATGGCGCAGTAATTTTAGGAAGTGAATTGCTTGTGCAGTATTTAGTGAACTTCTCTAGAAGCTTTATTTACACCACGGCACTTTCCCCACATGCTACAGCTGCTATCATCGCTTCATATGAAAGCTTAGAAAAATTTGAATCTGTTAAATTTACTTCAGATCTAAAAATTCTTCAAGAGAATATATTGTTTTTTAGATCTGAAGTAAGCCGACTAAATCTTCAGGAACATTTCATAAAAAGCAACTCTGCGATACATGGGTGTATAGTTTCTGGTAATGATGAGGTTAAAAATATTGCGAATCAAATTCAAAATAAAGGTTTCAACGTAAAGCCTATTTTAAGTCCAACTGTCCCGCAGGGAAAAGAAAGGCTTCGCTTTTGTTTGCATAGTTACAATTCAAAAGAAGAGATAAAGGAACTTCTTGAACTATTGGCTACTTTTATAAAATGAAAGAAACCTTTTCCAAAATAGCAGTATTTCAATACTCTTCGGAAGCGCAAATAATCAAATCCAGATTAGAGGCAGAAGGCATCGAAGTTTTTTTATATGACCAGTTTACGGTTGACACAGATCCTTTGGTTAGTAATGCGATTGGAGGAGTAAAACTAAAGGTTTGGCAGGAAGATGAAGATAAGGCCCTGGAGATATTAAACACTATTAGTGAATATTCTTTAGATGATAATGGGCACGAAATTGAATGCCCAATTTGTGGTAGCCAAAAAGTGGAACTTTTCACCAATGTTAGAGGGCTTAAATCTATGTTCTTTTTTCTGTTCTCCTTTTTAACCACTGCCTTACCAATTTATACACGTTACGAGTACAGGTGTGAAACTTGTAAACAAAAATTTAATTTAGATGAATAACACTTATTTTATAACCGGTATAGGTACAGATGTTGGTAAAACTATCGCATCGGCCATTATTACGGAATCTTTAAAAGCAGACTATTGGAAGCCAATTCAGGCAGGAGATCTAGAAAATAGTGACTCAAAAAAGGTGGAAAAACTCATTTCTAATGAGGAAACTTTTTTCTATCCTGAAGGAGTAAAATTAAAATCGGCTATGAGTCCGCATGCAGCGGCAGAAATAGATGGGGTTAAGCTGGTTGCCAAAAAGATAAAACGTCCAGAAACATCTAAAGATTTTGTTATTGAAGGAGCTGGCGGATTATTGGTCCCAATAAATTCAAAAGAAACCATTGCAGATCTTATTCTGCCTACAGATAAGATCATTCTAGTTTCAAGGCATTATTTAGGAAGTATCAATCATACTCTTCTTAGCATTGAAGTTCTCAAAAGTAAAGGGTTTAGCATTGCTGGAATTATTTTTAATGGAGATGAAAATAAAAGCACAGAAAAAGTGATCTTGGAAATGACAGGTATTAGGTTCATTGGAAGAATAGAAAATGAACCTTATTTTGATCGAAATGTAATTAAGGAATATGCTGCTATTTTTAACGAAAACCTGAAGACTCTTTAAAAACATATATATCCCTAAGTATTAAGAAATGACATTATCTGAAAGAGACAAAAAGCACCTTTGGCATCCTTTAACCCAGCATAAAACTTCTCCGGACACTCTTGCAATTGTAAAGGCAAAGGGAGTAAAGCTTTGGGATGAGAGCGGGAAAGAATATATAGACGGAATTTCCAGTTGGTATACCACTATGTATGGGCATTGCAATCCTTTTATTACAAATAAAGTTGCTGCACAAATGCAGAAACTAGATCAGGTTGTGTTTAGCGGATTTACACATGAACCAGCAATTCAACTTTCTGAAGAGCTAATTAAGATATTACCTAAAAACCAAGAAAAGTTGTTTTTTAGCGATAATGGCTCTACTTCTACTGAAATTGGGATTAAAATGGCCTTGCAATATCATTTCAATCTTGGGAACGATAGAAAAGTAATGCTAGCTTTTGAAGAAGGCTTTCATGGAGACACATTTGGGGCCATGTCAGTTTCTGGACTTTCAGTTTATAACGGCGCTTTCGAAGATCATTTTCTGGAGGTTGTTCGTATTCCTACTCCCAATGGTGAAAATAACACCGAAGTTCTTCAAGAGTTAGAGAATTTGATAAAAGAGAATGCAATTGCAGGATTTATATATGAGCCCCTTGTGCAAGGTGCCGCTGGTATGAAAATGCATGATGCAGATGGATTGAATACAATCTTAAAAACTTGCAGAGAAAATGGTATTATAATCGTTGCAGATGAGGTAATGACCGGTTTTGGGAAAACCGGAAAGAATTTCGCTTCAGAATATATAGAAGAGCAACCAGATATCATTTGCATGTCTAAAGCGCTTACTGCGGGAATGCTCCCTATGGCTATTACTTCTTGTTCCATGAATATTTTTAATGCCTTTTATGACAATGAAATTGCAAAAGGTTTATTCCATGGTCATACTTATACAGCAAACCCATTGGCTTGTACTGCTGCCTTGGCAGGAATAGAATTATTGAATTCAGAAGAAATTCAGCAAAACATACAGAAAGTTATCCATTCACATTCTGATTTTTTAGAAGAGATCAAAGATCATCCAAAAGTTACAAATCCACGGCAATTAGGGGTTATTCTCGCTTTTGAACTTAATGTGGAAATGGAGCGCTATGGTAATTTAAGAAATAAACTCTTTCAGCATTTTATGGATAATGGAGTGTTTTTAAGACCGCTTGGTAACACAATATATATCTTAGCTCCCTACGTGATCTCTCAAGAAGAATTACAAAGAGTATACGATTCCATCCTTTCTGCATTGCAGATATTTTAACTAATTTTTGAAATTTACAATTGATAATAATAGTTAAATTCGATTAGTTATATTTATTATATGATACATCCAGATACAGAAGTTCGATTTATTAGTGAAGAGATTGGTTACGGAATTGTAGCCACTAAATTTATACCTGAAGGCACTATCACTTGGGTCCAGGATGAATTAGATCAAGTTTATACT
>JAGXIK010000120.1 GCA_024635715.1 Gillisia sp. | reverse complement strand
TGCTGTAATAGAATCTATCATTCCCCCCGTTGTACCGGCTAATTTATTACCAATTGCTATTGCTAAATACCAGATCCCAAACATAAATGCGATCATTCGTCCTGGAACTAACTTACTTAAATAGGACAAACCTACCGGAGATAAAAACAAATCCCGATTCTTTGAAAAGATAAGCGAATACCAGCCAGATTATACTAACTGAAACTAAAACAGCTTCAGTTAGTATTCCATAAGCTAATAACAAGAATCCAACTCCTAATGTGATTAGTCAAGCAACATACTTTACTTAAATAAAATCTTTTTCACCAAGGTCATACTGCTCTTGTTCTGGCAATTCCCTTTCATCATCTTCTGCACCATGTGTAAGTCTCTTAAGAGGTTTTAGCATGAATAATACTATAGATGCAAAGATTACAGTAAAGATGGTTATTCCTAAGAAGGTTCTAAACTCCATTTCTGTTTGAACTTCATCAATTATTACAATTCCAGAATAATCCAATTCTTCATTAGACAATTCCTCATCATTGTTTCTAAAGCTGAATACCGCATAATAAGGGTTTTCCTGAGTTACATTCTCTTCTTTTAATAGATTGACGATCTCATTCTCACCATTTTCATCTTCGAATTTCACTAAAGCTAAAACCGACTCATTTGTATTGAGGTCTATTGCCTTAAATTCTCCGTTTTCTGGATAAATTTTTGTCTTTATCTCAAAGTTTTCTCTGTTTTCTATGATACTATCTTTAGCATTCAAAAATGGAGTTAATTCTCCGCTAGATGCAATCAATTCAATATTTGTAGGTTCCCCCTGTGAAAATTCACCTATCACTCCTGCAACTTTATTCCCCAAACCTGTAGCTGCAAAGTAAACTCCCATCATTAAAGATGCATATCTCATTGGTGCAAGTTTAGTGATGAATGACAAAGCAACCGGTGAAGAACAAAGTTCTCCAATAGTATGAAGTAAATAGGCCAATACTAGCCAGTACATAGCTGCTGCACCATCAGATGCGTATTCACGAGAAGCTGCGGCCATAAATACGAAACCAAGTCCCATGATAATTACACCCGTTGCCATTTTAAAAATGGAAGAAGCTTCTTTGTTTTTAAGTTTTCGTTTTGCCCAGAAATTAGCGACAATCACACCAAACAGTATGATAAACAATGCATTTAAAGATTGGAAAAAGGAAGCTGGCACTTCATTCCCTATCAATGGCAAACTAAAAGGCAAGATCCTATCTGTCTTATCTAAGGCATATATATTCATTAAACCTCCAGCTTGTTCAAATGCACCCCAGAAAACAATTACCAAAGTAAAAGAAAGTAGCATTACCACATATCTATCTTTCATTACTTGGCTGGTAAGATCTTTATAAACCATGAGCATCATAGCTACTACCAAGGTTAAGAAAAGGAATAATAAACCGTATCCAAAACCTAGCTCTAACCAACCCCAAATTGAAACTCCAAGTAAAACAATTGAAATTATCAATTGAACTGGTGATCTAAATAACTCACTAAATAAATTTCCTAAAGAAGCTCCCTCATCAAGCTCTACCTTAGATAGGAGGTTCCCAACATTAGTAAGATATTTTTGCCCCCAAAGATATACTAGAAGACCTAAAGCCATTGCAATTCCTGCAAGTCCAAATCCGTAATGCCATCCAATATTTTCACCTACATAACCTACAATTAAACTGGAAAGAAAAGCTCCAAGGTTGATCCCGATATAGAAAATAGTAAAACCTTTATCACGTCTTATATCACCTTCTTTGTAAAGGCCACCAACCATAGTAGAAATATTCGGTTTTAAAAGTCCAACCCCAGCTATAATTAAACCAAGACCAGTATAAAATGCCCACATTTCCTCTACAGCAAGGATTCCATGTCCACAAACCAAAATAATACCTCCTATTAAAACGGCCCTTTTCTGGCCGAAAACTTTATCGGCTAAAATACCTCCCGGAATAGAAACAACATAAACTAACATTGTGTACCAACCATATAGAGCAAGAGCTTCCGTAGAAGTCCAACCCAAACCGGCATTACCACCTGTTGTTGCACTTACTAGATATAGCACAAGAATAGCGCGCATCCCATAATAGGAAAAACGCTCCCACATTTCTGTGAAGAATAAAATATACAATCCTAGTGGATGCCCGAATAATTCTTTTTGATTTGCTGGAGGTGCAGTATTTGCCATAAAATTTTATTAGTTTATTGGTAAGATTATTATAAATTTTCTTTAATGAAGTTTGTCATCTTAGTGTACAAATGTAATCTTGTATTTCCGCCATAGATCCCATGATTCCTGTCTGGATAGATCGCCCAATCGAACTGCTTGTTAGCTTGTACCAAGGCTTCGATTAATCTCATAGAATTTTGCACATGCACATTATCATCACCAGAACCATGAACCAAAAGATAATTCCCTTTTAATTTATCTACATGATTTATTGGAGAATTCTCATCATATCCACTAGCATTTTCTTGCGGAGTGGTCATATATCTTTCCGTATAAATAGTGTCATAAAATCTCCAGCTAGAAACAGGCGCTACAGCAATAGCCATTTTAAACACATCGTTTGCTTTCAAAATCGCGTTTGTAGACATAAAGCCACCAAAGCTCCATCCCCAAATCCCTATTCTTTCTGAATCTATATATGCCAGCTCTCCTAATTTCTTAGCTGCCGCAATTTGATCTTCTAACTCAAATTTACCCAATTCATTTTGAGTTACTTTTTTAAATGCTGCTCCTTTAAACCCTGTACCTCTTCCATCTACTGAAACTATGATGTAACCCAGGTCTGCAAGCATCTGATACCAGTAATCATTGGCACCAAAATAAGAGTTAGAAACAGTTTGAGATCCTGGTCCGGAATACTGATACATTAAAAGTGGATATTTCTTTGTAGCATCAAAATCTGAAGGCTTAATAGTCCACATATTCAATTCGTTCCCATTGATCTCTATGGTAGACAATTCTTTTGGTGAAAAATCAAAGGCTTTTTCTAAATCTAATAATTCTGAATTATCTTTAATTTTTCTAACCAGTTTTCCATTGTCCGCATTATGTAATGTATATTCATTTGGAGTAGTGGTACTGTTGAAGGTGTTTATGAAATAAGTAAAATCTGCACTAAAATCTGCGTTATTTGTACCTGTCTTCTGTGTTAAACGTATTTTTTTAGAACCATCTGTTTTAATAGAATATACATCTCTATTAACACTTCCATTTTCTGTACTCTGATAATAGATCTTTTTAGATTTAGGATTGAAACCGTAATAATTAGTTACTTCCCAATCTCCTTTTGTAATTCTATTAAGAAGCTTTCCAGATTTATCATAATGATAAATATGATTGTAGCCATCTTTCTCGCTGGTCCAGATAAAACTGTTATCAGCTAAAAAGGTCAAGTTATCGGTAACATCTACATAGGCTGCATCTTTCTCGTTCAAAACGACCTTTACTTCGTTCGTTTTAGCATTTACAAAAATAAGGTCCAGATCATTCTGATGGCGGTTAAGAACTTGCACACTTAACACATCTGGATTTTTGGTCCATTTAATTCTTGGAATATAAAAATCTTCATAATCCCCTAAGTTGATATCGCTTGTTTTTGCAGTCGCTACATCATACATATGTAATGAGACAATTGCATTTGCTTCCCCTGCCTTAGGATACTTAAAAGTAGTTGCTGTTGGATATAAATCTTTCCCAATTATATCCATAGAGAATTCGGGAACATCAATTTCATCAAATCTTAAGAAAGCCAATTTTGATCCATCTGCATTCCAATCAAAAGCTCTTACAAAAGCAAATTCCTCTTCATAAACCCAGTCTGTAATTCCATTAATTACCTCATTTTTCTTACCATCTGTAGTGATCTGAGTTTCTTTTCCTGAAGCTAAGTCCTTTACAAAAAGATTGTTTTCAAAAACGTAAGCTACTTTAGAATTATCTGGAGAAAATGTTGGCTCCTGAACTTTGTTTTCACTTAACTTCTTTAGTTCTTTAGATTTCACATCGTAGACATAGAAAATCCCCTGAGAAGAATGACGGTAGATCTGGTCTACATCTGTAGCCAATAAGATCATATTCTCATCCTCACTAAGTTCATAGGATTGAAATCCAGACAACTCAGAAAGATCTGAACTGCTTAAAAGACTCCCCTTTTTCTCTCCAGACTTATAATCGTAAACATCTATACTGGAAGATCCATTTTGTCTATCTTGATTAAGAACGATATATTCTGTTCCATTATTTAAAGATTTCAAAGATTCAAGTCTTTCCTGGCTAAAGGTGCCGCTCCATATATCTTCTAAAGTGACTTGTTTTTCTTGTGCAAAAATCGAAGAAGTTCCCACCAAAAATAGGGTAAGGACAAATTTTGGTATTCTCATATATGTATTAAATAATTTTTGTAGGCCAAGTTTACTAAAAATTCAGCAAAAAACGCTGCTTTTCGTTGTTAAATACTAATACTATGTTAAGCTTAAAATCTTACCAAAGTCCAATTCCCATAATTCTAATATCACTTGTTTCCGCAATAAGAGCAGTAATTGTATCTTTGAAGCACAAATCTATTATCTAATGATCACACCTATTACCGGTTTTTCTAAATTGAAAAAAGAAGAAAAAATTGACTGGTTGCTAAAAACATACCTACAGGATTCCGAAAATTCCAGAAAAGTTCTAAAACAGTATTGGAATGAAGATGATGCAGTGCAACAACTGCATGAGGAATTTACGGAAAACACTCTTAGTAATTTTTATTTACCCTTCGGTATAGCCCCTAATTTTTTAATTAACGGAAAGCTAATGGCAATTCCTATGACTACCGAGGAAAGCTCTGTGATCGCTGCCGCTAGTAAAGCCGCAAAATTCTGGCAAACTCGAGGAGGGTTTCAGGTGGAAGTTCTAAATACTACAAAAAACGGCCAAGTTCATTTTGTTTACAATGGAGATAAAGATAAATTAAAGAAATTCTTTAAGGCCTCTAAAGAGTCTCTTTTAGATTCTGTTAGTGGTATTACAAAGAACATGCGTAAGCGTGGAGGTGGAGTTTTAGACATAGAACTCTTAGATAAGACAGAGTTGCTAGAGGGTTATTACCAGTTGCATTGCACTTTTGAAACTAAGGATTCTATGGGTGCTAATTTTATAAACTCCTGTTTAGAAAAATTCGCTGATACTTTAAAAGAAGAAGCTGTGAATTTTCAAGATTTTAATACTGAAGAGAAACACTTGGAAGTAATCATGAGTATTCTTTCCAATTATGTACCAGAGTGTTTAGTTAGAGTTGAAGTTTCTTGTCCAGTTTCAGAATTATATGAAGACGAAAATATTTCTAGTGAAGCATTCGCCGAAAAATTCTTAACAGCCATTAAGATTGCTGAAGTTGAACCCTATCGTGCGGTTACACACAACAAAGGGATCATGAATGGAATAGATGCAGTGGTATTAGCCACAGGTAACGATTTTAGAGCGGTAGAAGCAGGAATTCATGCTTATGCTTGCAAAGATGGTTCTTATACTAGCTTAACGCATGCCAGTTTAGAAAATGATGTTTTTAAATTCTGGATGGAGATCCCACTCGCTTTAGGAACGGTAGGGGGACTTACAAACCTTCACCCACTTGTAAAAGTGGCTTTGGAAATTCTTCAAAAGCCTTCTGCCAGAAAATTAATGGAAATCGTAGCCGTAGCAGGTTTGGCTCAGAATTTTGGCGCTGTGAAGTCCTTAGTAACAAATGGCATACAACAAGGACATATGAAAATGCATTTAATGAATATTTTAAATTCTCAGAATGCAACTCCTACTGAAAAGGAGGAGCTTATTCAATATTTCACAAAACACACGGTTACACATAGTAATGTTGCCGAACAATTAGAACGAATCAGAAATTAAGCTTTTGCATTTATGACTACTTTTAGAAGTAACGGAAAACTATTGATCACCGGAGAATATGTTGTTTTGGATGGAGCTGTTTCATTAGCGCTACCCACTAAATACGGCCAGAGTTTAACAGTGGAAAAGACATCCAAAAGTGGAATACAATGGACTGCTTATGATAATGAAAATAAAATTTGGCTTAAGGTTTTTTTTAAAATTGATGACCTACTCTTAAAGTCAGCTGTTTCATCTTTATCAAGTATTTCAGAAGAAGAGGACTCTCTCTTAAAAATATTACAAACTGCAAATTCACTAAATCCCATTCTGCTTCAGGAATCAAATGGATTTAATGTAACTACGAACCTAGATTTTCCTAAGAACTGGGGACTTGGCACCTCTTCCACATTAATTAATAATATAGCCCAATGGTTTAACATAGACGCTTATAAATTGCTGCAGTTAACTTTTGGAGGTAGCGGATATGATATTGCCGCTGCACAACACAACAATGCCATTACGTATGAGCTATCCAACGAGAAAAGCAATGTTTTGAATGTAGAATTCAATCCTATTTTCCAAGAGGAGTTGTTCTTTGTACATCTTAACCGGAAACAGAACAGCAGAGACTCTATCCAACATTACAGAGATCAGTCTAAGACTGAATTACAACAAAACATTACCAAAATATCTGGATTAACTAGCCAGTTTCTTATTTGTGAATCATTAAAAGAATTTGAATTATTAATAGAAATTCACGAAACCATTATTTCTAAAATAATAAATACTCCAAAAGTAAAGTCAGAGCTTTTTCAAGATTTTGACGGAGCCATTAAAAGTCTAGGAGGATGGGGAGGAGATTTTGTATTAGCAACAGGCGCAGAGGATGCTAAAAACTATTTTCGAGAAAAGGGATATAACACCATTATTCCATTTACGGAAATGGCTATATAAACTAGTTTATAGTTATAATATCAATTGCCTTTTTACTTTCTAAATAGTGCATCAAAATAATTTGTAGTAGCCAGATATTCTAACCTCTCCTTTTTAAGATAATTTATAACCACTTCTCTATCCCCATATTTTGGGTCTAAACAATCGTTCAATTTAGAATCTGATACCGTTAGAACTATATACCAGTTTCCAGTACGTGAAAATTGATGCTCTTCCAATAATGGTGATATCCCCTTAGACTCAAGTCCGGCATCAATAATAATTGGGACTAAGTTTATGGTTTTAGTTTGAATTTCAACTTCGTGAAATGAAAGAAAATATTCATACCCATTAATTAAAATAGGCACGTTATATTCAACATTTTCATGATTCAACTCATACTTTGTATTTATAAAATTATAAAATTCATCTGCATCTTTAGGGTCCTCGAAGACATAAGAG
>JAGXIK010000119.1 GCA_024635715.1 Gillisia sp. | reverse complement strand
TTTTGCAGGCATTGTTGAGTCTTTCCGAGCCATAGGATTTATGAAGTTGAATGACTCCCATAGCACGTTTATAACCTATTTCAGGATAATCATGGCAGGTCAGTATTCTTTCTATGCAGCTCAGTACATACGTCCCATGAGGGGCTGCTTTCTTTTTGAAGAATTCCGGGTTCCAGTCAGAATAAAATTTATGGGTACTGCTAAGGTGCGCTGTATTGGTGATGTAACTCCCTTTGGTTAAGTTACGCTGGTGTAGCGATATTCTTTCATTATAGAAAAAAACCTCAATCATATCTTTGGTATAATGAATGCAGGTTTCCTTTCCAATATACCGGTAGGGTACGCTATAGTAACTCTTATCGGGAGAGAAGTATACGTATCCCATCTTCTGAACTTTCGCCTTTCTATAATCCTTCAGCTCATAAGAACTCAAGGGAAGTGGTTTTAAATACTGACGTTCCACTGTCTGAAAAAGCTCTATACGGCTAGCTTCTTTGCGTTTAAACAATAAGCTATTATAGTTGATCAATAATTTTCTTATCTCCCGGTTTAGATCATCTAAAGAGAAGAAGGTCATCTCCCGAAGTGGATAATAGATCCGTTGATACGTGAGATGTACAGCATTCTCAACCAAGGCCTTATCCTGGGGAGCATAACCCCGGGCAGGATTGATTACGCAGTTATAGTGACGGGCAAAGTCTTTAAAGGTGCGGTTGACCTCTGCCTCATATTTACTGGCCCTTGTAACAGCTGATTTTAGATTATCGGAGACAATAGCCTTAGGAACTCCACCATAAAAATTCAAGGCCCCAGTGCAGCAGGCAATGAGGTCTCTTCGTTTCTGACTCAAACAAGCTTCCACGTACGTATATTGACTATTGGGGAGGATGGCAACGAATACTTCCACAGGAATGATTTCTCCGGTTTCTTTATCCACTATGTGAAGTTTCTTTCCGGCAAAGTCTATGAACATTTCGTTTCCGGCTTCGTGTTCAAGTTTCATAGAACCCTTTGCCCTGGCATATTTTCGCCGATAATGTTCTAAAAACTGAGTGTAACTATACGGATCCTTAGCTACCTGAACATATTGCTGATAATGATACAAAAAGGTAAAACCGGGATGATTCCGGGCTTTATTGACCCCCTCAAAATATAACATCAGCTCGTTTTGGCGCTCAACATCAAGGGTAGTGTGGGAGGAAAACAATTCAGATAAGGCTGCATTATCAAAATGAAGCAATTCTATAAAAGAATACTCACTGGCCGTAAACAGCTTCATATAGATGTTTACCGTATTGCGGGAGATTCCTAAGGTGGAGCCAATTTTACGGTTACTGACCCCATCAATATGTAGGGTAATGATTTGTTTCAAGTCCATTGGATCAAGTGTATTGGCCATATCGCTGTGTTTATAGCGACAAGGTAGTTTTTACTTGATCTTTTAAAGTGGCACCATTCGAACCGTAAATCATCACAATTTGAATTAACCAAAAGTGGCATCATTTGAACCGTTATACCTGGCACCCTAAGACCGTTTTACCTGGCACGATTCAAACCGTAATATCCAGCTATAAATTAGAAAACGTCAAAGCCGCGAAAAATCTTGATGGAACTCCAAGAGGAATAGATTTAGAAGAGAAGCCCAAAGGTCCACAACTGTTTATGTTAGTGAACCGGAGAAGTATAGCGACACCCAAACTGAAGCCTGAGGAATAACCAGGGAAATAATTGAAGAACCAATCAAACCACCACCGGCAAGTATGCTCTAAATTAGGGCTGAAAGTAATACTTATATTTTACCATGACTAAATAGAAGAGACCTATATGTGTTCATTTTCGGTCAGCACTTGACCTTAACCATGAGCGGTATTCTCTCCAGTTATTGCAAAATTTTCATAAGATCATGGGTACCCAATGGATGGAATTTAGTTAATCATTTTCCAATCATCTTCTCTCAGGGTGTTTATTAATTTTCTGCCAAAGTTTCTGATCCAAATTAAAGATATTATTGCTTTAAAAATTCTCCAAAGTCGCCATATATTAATTTGACAGTGTTATTGTCCTTTGCAATGGTAAAATGTTCGATGATTCCTGGAGTCCATTCTATGGATATGCCATCATTTTTAGTTTCTGAATAAGCCAAACTCCTCAGTCTTCCTAATGAAAATGTAAACCCATCTGAAGTTTTATCAACTATTAACTGTCCATATTTCTGGTTAAAATAAGTTCCTGTTAATTCGTTTATATTTTGATAGCTGAATATTGTCCTTTCAGGTTTTGTTTTTGAGTACAATGGATCAATAATTTGAGAAAACATTTTTATTTTTTCATCTGCTGCCGGATCTTCATTTGCTACCATATAGAAATATGCTGTAAGCATGGCAGCTATTCTTTGGCCACCTAAACGCTCATTCACAAAAACATAAACCCCCGTTTTGTTTTCGTAGTTATAGGACATAATAGATTCATAACCAGGGAAGCTTCCAAAATGGAAATTTAATTTTTCACCCATGAGAGTACCATAAATCCAGCCATTGCCATATTCGTCCATTGTAAAAGGCCCCATTCTTTCTGAAGCAGAGGTGCGGAAATCCAAATACTTTTTCATAAGTGTAGGGCTAAAAATTTCCTGTTTGTTAGCAGTAAAAATCTGTAACCACTTGGCCATATCACCAAGAGTAGAATAAATTCCTCCTGCTGCATGAAGTGTGTTTTCTGATTTTCTTGATGAAATAGGGGAGTCAGAGTAATATTCAAACGGCATTGCTTCTAAACTTTGCTTGAAGTTTATATGTGCAGTTGTTTCTAGCATACCTATTGAGTTGAAAATATATTTTTGTAGATAGTCTTTCCAATTCTCTCCAGTAACTTGCTCGATTATCATTCCGGCTAATAAGTAGCCAAGATTGCTATATTTAAAATTATAGGACAAGGTATCTTCATAATACACAGTAAACTTTAATAGCTCTTTTAAATCTTGAGGAAACTCGCCAGAATAAGCAGTTCTGAAAACTAGTGGATCATTCGATAAACCATGTGTATGATGCACTAAATTTTCTATTGTTATTTTATCTGCCTCAATTTGTTTTGGAAAATAAGAAGAAGGAATATATTTCGTAATAGGGTCAGCATAATCTATTTTTTTTTCAAGCGCCAGCATTGCAAGGGATAATCCAATAAAAGCTTTGGTGTTTGAAGCTATATAAACCTTTGTAGAATCAGTAAAGAGTTTTTTATTATTTGCTTTACCGAAGGTACGTTGATAGATAACTTTATTGCCTCGCACAGCAACAATTCCAACCCCTTTCAAGTTGTATTTTTCCTGTAAATTGTTAGTGATCGAGTCTATTTTTGCATAATTTTGCCCCAGACAAGTGATTAATGTGCAAATAAATAATGTTGATGCAATGATAAATTTCCTCATTTTATTTTTTTGATTTATAACAACTAATTCAGATATCTATTAGATAAAATTAAATCCAATTATATTGTAATTATTAAGGATCATGAGGCATAATGTAATGGCGATAATATCTATGACCATTAACCCTTTTAACCAAACAGGAATATTAGGTTTTTGTAGTTCTTTGAATAAATAGTAGATGCTAAAAGGAACTAAAACCACAGCTAAAACCGGGAATATAAAGACAGCCTTTAATCCTAATGGAACTCCAAAATCAAGGGAGATTGATTTGGTGGCAATACCGATGCCCACAAAAAACAAAATAATTAATAAACCATTGAGGTTGATAAATTTTAACGCACTGCTTTTATTGATTTGAGGCTTCTTTTTAAATTTTGAAATGATAAATCTAATTAGTGAGGTAAGAAAAATTAGTACAAATACTATAATCGAAACCAGCAGTATCTTTTGATGTATTGATGGATCTTCCCAACCTTTTATTTTTCTGTAGGTTGATGTTCCGTAGGAGTAATTTGAAATATTTCCATTTTCATCAGTTATAAATTTGATTTGACTATCTCCCTCAACTTGATTAAATATCAATGGATTGCCAGAGTTGTAGTAACTCCTGTTACCTATCTCTAATATGGAGTCTCCTTGCGATTCAATACTTATTTTTCTATCACCCAATAAAAAGCCAATTTTCTCAAAAGTCGTGTGGCTATCATTCATATAGAAATAATCGCCTGTAATTTTATCAATTGATTCAATAGGCACATATTTCACTTTTGGTTTTTCTTTTAGACCATACAGTTTATTAAAAATAGCTTCTTGAACTTCAGTTTTCACATTATAACCTACAGGATTATTAAAAGCAGTAAATAGACCAATTTTTTTATCAGGAAATAATACCAGGCTACTCTCAACACCTGTATCATCTCCATAATGATACATTACTTTAATACCGTTTTTAATTAATATTCTCCATCCCAAGCCCTGTTGATAGTGCATTGAGTCATCATAAGTGAAATGAGTTTTAAATGCTTCATCAATAGTTTCTTTTTTAAGAATTCTATTGCCTTTAAAAACACCGTTATTTAAATACATCATCATAAAATTAGCCATATCAAGTGCCGTAGTTTTAAATCCCGTAACTCCTAATAAATTGGTGTATTTTGTATCTGCTTTTTGTGTGTAGATTTCATTTTCTTGATTTTCTCTTAATCGATATCTTTCCATTAAATTATTCAGTACTCTCGGCTCATAACCAAATCCAGAGTTGTTCATTTCCAACGGAATCAAAAGATTGTTTTTAACATACTGCTCATAAGTGATCCCACTTACTGTTGCTACAAGATAAGCTCCTAATAAAAAAGAATAATTACTATAATTAAAGTACTTGCCAGGTTCCCAAATGACGGATGGAATATAGCTCTCGGCATATTCTTTAAGTGTTGGAATGTCATTCATTGTTTTGGACTCCATGAAGTTAGACCTATCATCAAAACCAGCTATATGTGTAAGTAAGTGATTTACTAATACCTTATTCTTAAAAGGATTTTTATACGACAGGTCTTTCAAGTAATAATCAATCGGCTTGTCTAAATCAATTTCACCGGATTCTACAAGCTGTAAAAGGGCAGTGGTGGTTATCAATTTAGTTACTGATGCAATTTGAACTGTTGTATTATTTGGAGAGAAAGGAATTTTATTTTCTCTATTTGCCAATCCATAGCCCTCACTAAATATGATACTATCAGCATTGACAATGCTTATAACACCTCCGGTAAGATACTCTCTTGCATTCAAATGTTTTTTAAAAATTGAATCCGTACTGTTTTTAAAAAGGTCGTTGACAGCTTGTGAAAAAGTACTTTGAGTAATGATTAAAAGAAATATAAAAATGAATATTTTCTTCATCATGGTATTTTTTTATTGTTGGATCAATACTGTTTATTTTTTTTTAAAACCATCTACAGTCTTATCTTCTAGGAGTTTTTAATGTTTTAGGTTTTCAATATTACTTTTCGTTGGTTTGAATTTCTTGAAGCTTCAAAAAAAACTATTGCCTTACGTTTTTAGGCATCGCATTTTTTTAAAAAATCATAACTCAAAAACCAGTGCTCCTTGAGTGTTTTGCAAGCTTTATTTAATTTTTTACTTTCAATTTGTTCAATTATATCCAAGTGGGTTATATTTGATTTATTGATAAAATCACTTTTCATATACTCCAACTCATTGATATATACTGTAGCTTTTAGATTTTCAAGAACGTTTTTAACCGATTCATTTGAATAGCTCTCAATTAAAGCTTGGTGAAATTTATAGTCCTTTTTCAGGCGTTCTAAGGGTTCTTTTTCATCTTGTAATTCTTTTTGCAAGACCTTCAAATGTTTTATGTCTTGCTTAGAAAATGCCGACTGTTTTACCGCCAAACCTTCCATAAACCCAATAACTTCATAAATATCTTTTGCTTCAGCTAAGTCAATTTTTTTTATATAAAAACCTTGATTTAATCTGTAAGATATAATTCCTGATTGCTCCAACTGAGTTAGTGCCTCTCGTATTGGTGTAGCACTTACATTCAACTTTTTCGATAAATCTGCAAGCGATAATTTCTGACCTGTACGCAGGTTTCCAGAAATAATATCCAGAATAAGTAAGTCTCTAATTTGATCTCTAAATGAAATTTTTTGTATCATTATATATTATATATCATATATGATTTATGCAAGTATATGAAAAATTATAGAAACAACTATTGATCACCTTACTTTAATTGGTCTCAGGCCGGGGTCTTAAACCCTGCAATTTATTGCAGAACTTTAGTAATGCGAAAAAATCAATACTTTGGTAT
>JAGXIK010000118.1 GCA_024635715.1 Gillisia sp. | reverse complement strand
TTTTCATTATTTATTTTAATACCACAATACTTCATATATGGAGCTGGTTCTAATAATGCAGTTTGGGAAACCGGATTTTCCATGAGTAGCACAGGCCTAGTAATTTTTAGTGTTCTAACATCTATCCTAGATTTATGGGCACTTGTAATTCTTGTAATCGGAGTAGCTTTTATTCAAAATTTCTCAATTGGCCGAGCTATATTAAATATTGTTTTACCCGTTTTAGTAATTGGAGGAGTTTTATTAGGATTTGTAGGTTTAATCGCGCTATTGAATGGTAATTTTATTTAAAACCACTTGAGACTTTTAAAATAAAGAATTTGATCTGAAACTAGATACCAAAATCCCGAAACCCGAAACCCGAAACCCGAAACCCGAAACCCGAAACCCGAAACCCGAAACCTAAAATGTAAACCCAATTCTGATTCCTCCCCATTTTGTCGATGTTCCAGTCTCAAATTCTCGGGTAAGTACTGTTCTGGAATATTCAAAATATAAAGTCTTTGTTTTTAATACCAGACCATAGTTGAATTGCCCAGTAAAACGTTCTATCTCTTCTGAAGGAATTGTATACGGACTCGTTTTATTGAAAACTCCACCTTGCAGAGCAGCATCATAAGCTATTAGATTTCCTAAAACCTGAGAATACGCATAGAACTGAAACTTTTTCTTCTTGTTTATTGCTGAAAATGGCGAGTTTATAAGCCCCACCGTAGTATTGAGTCCAACCGATGCGTTGGTGAATAAAGTCCCTACCCGAGCTGTAGAATTTGATTGTAGGGAGAAATAGTCTCCGGCTCGAAAAAGTTGTTTTTCGTAGCTTACTTCATAGTTGAGTACCACATCGTTCTTGATCTGGTTTCGCCAACCTTGAGGAATAATATTTCCGGTGATCTTATGAATACCCACCTGCATTTCTTTTCCGAAAGCACCGGGACCTATAAGTCCGAGGTTTAGAGAAGAAAGCAATCTGGATTTTTTAAGAGTATCTGTAGCGATCACAAAACTCTTTAGCATGATAGCTGCTGCAAAGGGACGATCTCCAAACTGAATTTCCGGGCTGCCAATAGTGGGCGGAGTAAAACCGATATGCTCTATTGCCAATCCATAACGGATCTCAGAATTATTAGGTTTTATAAAAAGGAAATTAATAGGATTCTTTTTTAAAAACGGAGCAACCAATTCTAAGGTATAGCCTTGAGTATAGTTCTCATCGGTACCCGAAAAATAATCATTATCGTAGAGGTATCTAAAATAAGAATCGCTTTTAATATCCCGAAAAGATGCTAGATTATCTATTTTTTGAGCCAGCATCAGGCTTGGTATGAAAAGAAAAAACAGGAATGAGTAAAGGACTGGCTTCATGCTATAACTTACGAAAAGCGGAGGGAATTGGTTTTAGAAAATTAAGATATAATAATTGATAATTTCACCACCAATTCTTCAACCACTTTGCCTAGCAATTATACTGCATAAACAGGCCGACCAGAAAAGTTTTTAGCAATTTACTTTGCTAATGGAATATAGGACTCTAATATTGGAGAAGTGATGGGGTATACAGGAATTGATCCTGAAATATTTTACTGAAATGTAAAGTTTTTATCTGAAATTGGAATGATACCCATTCTAATACACAAAGAGCAAAATGGCTACCTATTAAATTCTTTACTGTTTCCATTACTCAGTGCAGCACAAGATTTATTTTTTAATGGAGTTTATGATTTTTGAAACCACAGACAAAATCTGGATGATTTCTATGGGAACAAGAATGGTGCCTTTTGGTATTCTGGAAGTAGTAGGGTATGCAAACGGCATATAATATAAATATGCTTTGGGGTGAAGAGTTGGGAGATAAAAGCATGCTTGAACTTGCTGCCATTATTAAATCATATTTTTTTGATACAGGAAAAAATGTATATAAGCAGCAAGAAAGGATTTTACAAATACTCAAATCCAAATTATGCAGATCCCAATTTTTTTTAAATTGTACAGATTACCTACCTACATAAGAATAATAAATCTTGTGCTAAATCAATTCAATTCATCTTATACAAACAGCTTGGCATTTATTTAAAAGAAAGCGTGCTATCAGAGTATTTTAATACCTAAATTAGAGATCCTGATTAAATATTAGGCAAAAAGCATGATAATGCAATTAAGTAATAATTTAATTTTTTTAGTATGGAAGGCTCAATAATGAATTACCCACTTACCACTAATAGTATTCTTGAGTATGGAAACAACATCTATCATCATAAAAAAATAATAAGTTATTTACCAGATGGAACGAGGCATGAGTATCGTTTTGGAGACATGTACAAACGATGTAAAAAGTTAGCTAATGCATTAACCCAGAAATTGGGAATCACTAAAGGTGACATGGTTGGTACTTTTGCGTGGAATCATAGTCCTCATGTAGAATTATATTATGGAATATCCGGGATAGGAGCTGTTTGTCACACTATAAATATTCGATTATCCAGTAAGCAAATAGAATATATTATCAATAATTCTGAAGATAAAGTGATTTTTGTTGATGCTACATTAGTTCCGCTTTTAGAAAAAATTGCTCCGCTACTTGAAACTGTAGAGTTTTACGTTTTAATAAATGCAGCTAAAGATTTTAAAACCACTTTACCTAATATATTGCATTATGAAGATTTACTAGAAGACCAATCAGAAGATTTTGAGTGGCCAATATTAAATGAAAATGATGCAAGCGGCTTGTGTTATACAAGCGGAACAACAGGCTTACCGAAAGGTGTTTTGTATTCTCATAGGTCCACATTTTTACACGCTACAACGATCATGTCACCAAATGCTGGAAATTTTAGTAACAGAGATACTGTTTTATTGATTGTACCTCAATTTCATGTCATGGCATGGGGTTTTCCATATTTATGTCTATTGTCTGGATCAAACATGGTACTTCCCTCTTCTAATTTGCAGCCAGAAGCTATAATTAAAATTCTGAAAGAAGAAAAGGTGAATAAAGCCAATGGAGTTCCCACCATATGGCTAGGGGTGTATCACGCCATGAAAAAGAATCCACCAAAAGAAAAATTAGCTCTAGAAGAATATCTTGTTGGTGGTTCTGCATTACCAAAAAGTCTTATTGAAGGTTTTGAAAAAGATTTCGGAATAAAGGGTGTTCAAGCTTGGGGAATGACTGAAACATCCCCTCTGGGAACGGTTAGTCGATTACAACCCAAACATGAGCATTTATCAGAAAATGAAAAACTTAATATTCGTGCGAAACAAGGCACAGCATTTCCAGGTGTAGAATTAAGGATTGTAGCAGATGATGGAACTTTGGCTCCAACAGATGGTAGAAGCATGGGAGAGCTACAAATAAAAGGGGCATGGACCATAAGCTCCTATTTTAAAACGAAGAATCAGGAAAGCTTTACCAAAGATGGCTGGTTTAAAACAGGGGATGTAAGCACAATAGATGAAGATGGGTATATGGAAATTAAGGATAGAACCAAAGACCTTATAAAAAGTGGAGGGGAATGGATCTCCAGTGTAGCACTGGAATCTGCATTAATGTCCCATCCTAAAATTAAAGAAGCAGCTGTAATTGCGATACCGGACGAAAAATGGGTAGAAAGACCTCTGGCTTCAATAGTCCTGATCAATAATGAGGATGAAGTTTCAGATGAAGAACTCATTGAATTTCTATCTAGAGACTTTGTAAAATATCAGATCCCCAAAGACTATATTTATATAAATGAAGTACCAAAAACCAGCGTTGGTAAATTTGACAAAAAAGAGATCAGAAGACTTTTTGCCGAAGGAAAACTTACTTAAATAGAATAACTGGTATTTAGCATAAAATAAAAAGGGAAAACAGCACTGTAACAATAATAAGAAACCCCTTTTTATTTATTGCAGGTATATTATTGATCTCAATTTAACCAAACCTCAAAGACCATTGTGGCAATAACTCCAGCAATCCATTTAAAAAGGCTAGTTTAGGGGGGGCAAACTAAAGAGCAAAATTTCTATGATCTATTATTGGTACACCATCTTAAAAATATTAACGCTCAGGAACTTTCAAAGTTCAGTGAATTATGATGATACCATTAGACGGACGTATAGAGTTGGTCTTATGGATTGTGATGGCTTGCGGGTGATGACTGCCTCGAAATATGCCGTATATATGGATTTTATACGTTGGGAATTAATAGCCAGATCTCAACTTTTTAAAGCCATATTAAAACGTGGCCTGGCGCCATCTTTAGGTTCTCAGAAGATAATCTATAGAAAACCGCTAAAAGTGTGGAGCAACTTTGAGGTGGTTTTAGAAAGCGTGGGCTGGGATGAGAAATGGGTGTACTTTGTTCATAATTTCGAGCAAAATAAAGAGGTGAAAGCAATAGGGGTTGTTCGTGCTTTGGTTTGGAAACGTGATATCCCAAGTGTGCTTTCAGAGATCATGAATGAGATCGGGGCGCCATTATCTAAAACACCTCCAGAATGGGTATCAGACATGTTCAAGGAAGATAAGGAGATCATTAGAAGAAGTCAGCCGGATTTTAAAGCCTGAAACCTCAAACCAGAAACCTAATTAAGAAAAATGAATAAGCTTTTAATTATTGGGGTCATACTACTTCTTTCCGGGATTGCGACCTATTATTTTGTAGACACTTCAGATCATGGAATTTGGATAGGTGCACTTATGGGCGCTGGCGGTATTCTTATAATTTCCGGAATATCTAAAAAGTTAGGCTAAAGTTATTGGCATAGATTTCTTTCAATTTTCAGAGGTTCAATATTACAGAGCCAAAATTCTTTATAAAGCAGGAAAAACAGAAGAAGCTTAAGATGTATATAAAAGTGCAAAAAAAAATTCTCGTAAAGGCTTCTCGATTAATTAGTACAATGGCATTTATGAAAGATATCCTTATCAAATTAAATGGAACTAAACTTGAAACAACGAGGTTTATCGGTAATAGTAGGCAGTTGTTTGGAGATTGATATTTTAGAGACTATTAAAAAACTAATTATCCGCAAAAGCGTATATCAATAATCTAGCTCTTTATATTCCTAAAGGACGCTAGATTATCTGTTTTTTGAGCCAGCATCAGGTTTGGTATGAAAAGAAAAAACAGGAATGAGTAAAGAACTGGCTTCATCCTATAACTTACGAAATGAGGAGGGAAGTGGTTTTAGAAATGTAACTTCAATGCAACTCATTTTAAAGCAAAAAAAATACCCAATACAATCACGTAGAGGGTATTAAAATTTAAATGTGATAAAAACTGAATACATTAATTAAAATTACTGTTTTGTTAAAACAGTAACGAAGCCTTCATCATCTGTGATACTAAGTTTATTACCGGAAATGGAATAGGTCACTATTTCAGGAGTCTCGCCACTACTTGTAACGGTTAGTTTATTTCCACTAGTGCTCCAGGTAAAAGTATCATTTTCGGTTTCTGTTTCTCCTTCAAAAGTAATTTTGGTAACAGCAGAACCGGTTTGATTGGCATTAAAGGTAACTGTAACTATAAGTTCAAATCCTTCATCTAATTCTGTAGCTCCCCAAGTCCCTACTAATGCACTATCATTAACATCGCTACTGCTATCATCATCATTACTACAGGAAACAGATATCAGCATAGCAAAAACCATTACGATTAAATACTTCATGTTCTTCATTATATTAGAATTTAATAAAATAAGAATCTCTACTCTTATGGCCTTTCGAGTACCGCCTGTTTAAATTATAGTTTCTACTCTATTATAGGTTTTGATCTAATACAAAATTATGTTAATTAACTGAAATACAGATATTTAAAATGATAATTCGTTGAAAGGTTGATTTTAGATTAGCAATGGCAGTTGTTAATTAAGTGAAATGCAATCCTTAAAGAAGCATTCCCTCAAGAGTTTTGAATTACTTTTTAAATTATCATGCTAAAGACAATATATAATTATTTTCCCCTATAGTTAAAAGTCAATGTTATTGATACATTTATTTTGGATTTTACTAACAGGGATTAAACTTTTTACAGATGCATTATGGTATTTCAGGATTTCACCCCATGCTTGCAATTACAGGAATATATAAGTCTATTCCGGATACGACATTTTATAATCCCCCTTAAACTTGAACCTCATCCTAAAGCTTTCCCTACACCTCCCGAACAATGCATTACTTTTTATCCTAGAGGTACTGAAATCACTGAAATAATTTTTAATAACACCAAAATTAGAAGGCCCCGCTCAATTATTTCTGGTCAATTTACCCACCGTAGTATTGAGTCCAACCGATGCGTTGGTGAATAAAGTCCCTACCCGGGCTGCAGAATTTGATTGTAAGGAGAAATAGTCTCTGCCTCTAAAAAGTTGTTTTTGGTAGCTTACTTCATAGTTGAGTACCACATCGTTCTTGATCTGGTTTCGCCAACCTAGAGGAATCATATTTCCGGTGATCTTATGAATACCCACCTGCATTTCCTTTCCAAAAGCACCGGGACCTATAAGTCCGAGGTTTAGGGAAGAAAGCAATCTGGATTTTTTTACCGTATCTGTAGCGATCACAAAACTCTTTAGCATGATAGCTGCAGCAAAAGGACGATCTCCAAACTGAATTTCCGGGCTGCCAATAGTGGGCGGGGTAAAACCTATATGCTCTATTGCCAATCCAAATCGGATCTCAGAATTATTAGGTTTTATAAAAAGGAAATTAACAGGGTTCTTTTTTAAAAATAGAGCAACTAATTCTAAGCTGTAGCCTTGAGTATAGTTCTCATCGGTACCCGAAAAATAATAATTATCGTAGTAGTATCTAAAATAGGAATCGCTTTTAATATCCCGAAAGGACGCTAGATTATCTATTTTTTGAGCCAGCATCAGGTTTGGTATGAAAAGAAAAAACAGGAATGACTAAAGAACTGGCTTCATGCTATAACTTACGAAAAGAGAAGGGAAGTGGTTTAGAAAATTAAGATGTAATAATTGATAATTTCACTAATTAGTTGTAAAACCGCGAATAATGACTATTTGCAATAATATCAACTAGTAATGTCCCAACCTTCAATCAAGTAATCTAAAATTCATTCAATAAATTCTTGCATGGCCACTTAGAAGAATGAAATTGATGTATGCTTTTGGAAGCACTTTCAAAATTTAAATAATCATTACATCAAACATTCTCAGATTTTTATTCATCTGCATTCATCCGTATTCATCTGTGCCTAAAAAGATTAGCTATATGATTTATGTCATATCCTAAGAATATATACAGGTGTATTTTTATTATCAATTCAAAATTAAAAATAATGACGGTTTAATTAAAGACGCATCGTTGAACAAAGCCTTCAGGCTTCGGTCGTGAACTATAAGAGTTGGGGATTCAGATGTTTGTAAATAAGAAACTCATTTAAATCAACTAACGATCCGTTTTAAAAATATTAAAATCAAATAAAATTTAAAAATCATGGAAAATTCAATCAAACATACTTATCACATCGGGGGTATGACTTGTGGCGGATGCGTTTCAGCAGTTAAAAACAAATTGTCCACTGTTGCCGGTGTAACATCCGTGCAAGTTGACTTGGCAAAGAAGGAAGCAGAAATCACTTCATCAGCGATAATAAAAGCAGATGCACTTCAGGATGCATTAAAGAATACGCATTATACCATTTCGGAACTTAGAGCAGTTTAATTAAACTTTTTAAAAATGAAAATCTTAGAAAACAAAGTGGCCATTGTTACAGGAGCAGGTTCTGGCATTGGCAAAGCAATAGCAATACTGTACGCATCAGAAGGTGCAAAAGTTGTTGTGTCCGACATAGACGAAAAGGGTGGAAATGAGACGGTGTCCGTAATTAAATCAAAAGGCGAAGAAGCTTTTTTTATAAAAGCAGATACTTCAAAACCAAGTGATCACCAATCACTCGTAGAGCAAACCGTAAAAAAATATGGTGGTTTGCACATTGCATGCAACAATGCAGGCATTGGTGGAGATTTAGCTCCAATAAGTGAGTATGCCATTGACGGTTGGGACAAAATCATAGGTATAAATCTTTCGGGTGTGTTTTATGGCTTGCGTTACCAGATCCCTGCTATGTTAACAACTGGAAAAGGTGGAAGTATTGTAAATATGGCGTCCATACTTGGTATGGTTGGCACTAAAAACTTGTCAGGATATGTTGCCGCAAAACATGGTGTGGTAGGCCTTACCAAAACCGCTGCTTTGGAATATGCTGAGAAAAAAATCCGTGTTAACTCCGTGGGACCGGGATATATCGATACTCCTTTACTGTCCAAAACACTCGATGAAGCTAGTATAAAATCATTAGCCGGGCTTCACCCAATTGGCAGGTTAGGTACTGCTGAAGAGGTCGCAGAATTAGTGCTTTGGTTGAGTTCTTCAAAATCTTCTTTTGTAACTGGTTCTTATTACACAGTAGATGGTGGCTATACTGCTCAATAAAGTATTTGATACCGATTAGAACTCAAATATTCAATTCCGATTTTTAATAAAATAATGTAATGGAAAAAAGCAATAAAAATATAGAGAATCAGAATTTGAATATAGAAGGAGGAGTCCAGAACCCTCCAAACAAGGAAGTTATAATTGTGACAGGAAGCAGTGGGATGATAGGCTCAGCCTTGATCCATAAGCTTTCTGAAAAATATCATGTGGTTGGATTTGACCAGGATGGCTATCCTTTTCCACCGGTAGAGGCAGAATGTGTTTGTGTAGACCTCACCAGCGATGCACGAATGGACTTTGCCTTTAAAAGGATCCATTACGCTTACGGCAACAAAATAGCTTCGGTTGTGCATCTGGCTGCTTATTATGATTTCCTGGGGGAGCCCTCTGATCTCTATGATAAAGTGACAGTAAAAGGCACAGAACGTATGCTGAAATACTTACAAGATTTCAAAGTGGAGCAATTCATTTTTTCAAGCAGTATGCTTGTGTACAAGCCTTCTTCACCAGGTGTGCTGATTACGGAAGAATCGCCATTGGAACCCAAATGGGATTACCCGAAATCGAAAGTCACAACCGAAAAAGTAATGCATGAGCAGCGGGGTAAAATTCCTGTAGTGATCATGCGCATAGCGGGGGTATATAGTGAAGATGGCAATTCAATTCCCATCACCAACCAGGTTCAGCGTATTTATGAAAAACAGCTTTCAGCACGACTCTATCCTGCCAACACCGCCCATGGAAGCACCTATGTTCACCGGGATGATGTCATTAAAGCGATAGTCTTAGCCATAGATAAACGGAAAGACCTACAAGCGGAAGTTGTTATTAATATTGGAGATGATGAGACCTTATCGTATAAGGAATTACAGGATATTATAAGTACAGAAATTCATGGCGAGAAAACGCCCATCATCGCCATACCAAAGTGGTTTGCCAAAGCCGGGGCTTTTATGCAAAACCTATTTGGAAAAGCCTTTATAAAACCTTGGATGATAGATCTGGCCAATGACCATTTTGAAATGGACAGTTCCAAGGCTAAAAAGATTTT
>JAGXIK010000117.1 GCA_024635715.1 Gillisia sp. | reverse complement strand
TTATTTTAATGCTGCCTTGGTAATGCTGGGAGCAGATCTTTTTGGATATAGCTTAGAAGACATAAAACAAACCGTAGGATCATCTGGAGGATTAAATGCTATTTCTATTATTATATTCATTGTCCTTATAAGTATTGTATTAGTTTCTACTCATTTCTTCACAAAAAAGGTGAGACCTTCGTTTTTTGTAGCATTGGCATTGCCTATATTTTCTCTACTATTCATGTCTTTTAGCGGATATAAAGCAGTTGGAAAGGTTAATTTAGAATCAGATTTTGCCAATAGTTTGGTAACCAATAAATCCGACCATTTTTATAGCAGCGCTTATACCTATTATAATCCAGTTCTTTTTGAAACTGATATTTATGCCGATAATTATTTAGGTGACTTTTTCAACAAGTTTAGCGATGGAATTGCTTTCAATTTTATAGATGAAGAGAATTTCCCTTTTTTACATGAGGAGGTTACCAATGATGTATTAACTCCTTTTTTTACTCCTCAAGAGAAAGCCCCAAATATTGTTGTTATTGTAGTTGAAGGTTTGGGTAGAGCATTCACTAATGAAGGAGCTTATTTAGGAAATTTCACACCATTTTTAAGCGATCTAGCCGAAGATGGAATGTATTGGAAAAACTTCTTGAGTCAGGGAGGGCGAACCTTTGCTCTATTACCTTCCTTACTTGGTTCTTTACCTTTTGCAGAGAATGGTTATTTAGGGATGGGAAATAACATGCCTAATCAATTATCTTTATTAAACACACTCAAATTCAATGGCTATAATACATCTTTCTATTATGCGGGTGATGCGCAATTTGATAATATGGAGCTCTATCTAAATGCAAATAAAATAGATGAATTGAAAGATGAGAAAACCTTCCCTTCAGGATACAAGAAATTACCTGAAAATAACGGATTTTCGTGGGGGTATAATGATAAGGAACTCTACAGGTATTTTCTGAATTCAAGAAAAGAAGTAGAAGAAAAACCTCAATTAAGTGTCCTATTAACGGTTACTACCCATAGTCCATTTTTAATAGATGAAGTAGATAAATACAATGCTAAGTTTGAGGAACGTTTGGATTATCTTAGGTTTGATGAAGCTGAGAAGGAATCACATAGAAATTATTCAAAGCAATATTTGACTATTATGTATGCAGATGATGCTTTGAAAAACTTCTTCGAGGAATATAAAAGAAGAGAAGATTATGATAATACTATATTCTTAATAACAGGAGATCACAGGATTCCAGAGATCCCAATGAGTACGAAAATAGATAGATATCATGTGCCTTTAATAATCTATTCCCCCTTACTTAAGAGAACAGCAGAAATTGAGTCTATTTCTACTCATTTCAATGTTACTCCAAGTATACTAGCTTACCTAAAAACCAACCATAATATAAAATTACCAAAATATACAAGTTGGTTAGGTCAAGGGCTTGATACTACCAGAAGCTTTCAGAATATCCACAATTTACCATTGATGCAAACCAAAACGAATTTAGATGATTTTATCATGGGAGAATATCATCTAAATGGGACTAATCTCTTCAAACTGAATAAGGATCTTGGAGAGGATTTAGTTGAAGATGAAACTGAAAAGAATAGGTTAAGAGGAGCTTTTGAGCTATTTAAGCAGCGAAACTCACAAATTATTAGAGGCAAGCAAATAATACCCGATTCAATTTATTCTAACTACACGCCAAAATAAATAGGAATTCACTTATTCTTCAATATATTCTTCAAGAATAGTGTTCATTAAAGGACGGTAGTATTTCCAGAAAAAACTGGTTCTTTCTGTAATATCATCTTCATTGTAAAACATACCTTTAAAATATCCTATTCCTTTAAAATAGGATGAATCATAGTTTATAGGATTATCACTAAAATCTCCAGAAAAGTAAAAGAAGCTATAATCTGAATCTTTATGCATGGTTATTGCCGGAAATTTATCAGGAATGCCATATTTGTTTAATTCTTTAATTCCCTCCTTATTGGCTCTTATATCAAAGGATGATATTACTTGGTTAACCTTTGTATTAGGTTTCATAACATCAAACCAAAAGGAATATTTAATCTCTTTAGGCAATCCATAATGTTCTTGAGCAAACTGAGTGCTAATAATTTGCGGCATTGGATTAGTAAGATGCGTATCTTCTTCCAGGATCACCACTTGTTCTTTATCATTTACAAATGCGATTCCAGATTTTTTAAAAGGCCATTGATTGTTATGAGCCTTTTTGTAATTATTAATTAACCATTTTGGTAATTCTTTGTTTACTTCCAGATCTAAATTATCAAAATACCGGGCAGTCCATCCTGTCCATTCTAAGGCAAACATCTCTTCGAAGACTGCTCTATTTCTGGATTGAGTGGGAGAACCTATCGTATTGAATTCAGTAATTATCAGCTTTTTTTTCTCCTTCATTAAAGCTAGTAATTCCAAATCCTTATCACTTAAACCACCATATAGCATTCCAGAACGTTCATTAAGGTTGGTGTGCTTAAACCATTCGTTATTATAAATTCCATAAGTATCTGTGAAATAGACCATATCTGCATCATCACTTAATTGATCCAGCTGTTTGGAGGTAAATCGCTCTAGACCTTTTAACTTGTATTCCTCATCTTCCAACGGAAAAAAACCAAAATAATCATGGTCAATCTCATAAGGATCTATGGATGTTTTCGTATATCTATTATAATTAAGGATCCAGTTAAAAGAGATGTGTTCCTGCCCTTGTTTTGTTAGCACCGTTTTATCTATAATAGCTGCAACAAACTTGGTTTTAGGTGTAAACACCCAAGCAAGCCACATAAATAAAGGTAAAAAAAGGAGTAATAAAATAATTGTGAAGACAATGTTCTTTTTCATTTTAAAACCTTTTGGTAAATCCTGCACCTATGGTGAATTGATAGCCTTTTTTATCTAGTGCGTATTCCTGATTTTCTGCTCCTACATCTATAGATAATATATTAGTCTGTTTTATAGACTTTCTATAGCCTAAAGAAATATTGCTAGACTTTAAATCCTCTTGATCAAGAGAACCAATTACATTGTTATTTTTATCTAACAAAATATAATTTTCAGGTCTATCTGGAGAAAGTCCTGTACCTATTCTCAAACTTAAATAATCATCTGCTCCAGCTAAATAATATCTCACAGACAAAGAAATAGATTTAGAAAGTGAATTATTAGAGGGTGTTAAATAGGTTCTTAAATTGAACCAATAATTGCTGTAATATTTCCCTATAGAGGCTGTATATATCCAAGTAGACCGGCTAAAACTTAGGAATCTAAAGCCTAAATCTGCTTCAAAAGATTTTGGAAGATTGGCATATAGAGAAAAACCAGCACGATATCTTGGGAATATTCCTCCGTTTTCTGAAATCCCTCCACTTACATAAGCATAAAATGTGTCGGAGATCCTTGGGTAAGCATCTACTTCAAATTGTACCCCATTAGTTGTAAATCTGTTTGCATAATTCAGTCTTCCAGTAACCGAACCTATTGGAGTTTGCCTTCCGTAACTTACACTTGCTAAATGCCAAGGATCACTAAAACGCTCATCAAAATATACAAAATCATAATCTACCCCAATTTGATTTTTTGAAGAAAGGTCTTTGATCTTCTGACTAAATGCTCGGGCTTCAGAATCCTTAGGATGAAAAACCAATAATTCTTCAAGAGTCTTATTTGCTTCAGCAAATTCTTCAAGATTATTTTGAATTTTAGCCTTCAACATTAAGAGGCCTTTAGAGTCTGGATTTTTTTCGATTCCTGGTTCAATAACTACTAAAGCTTTTTTTGGATTGTCGTTCCAATATTCTAAGTACCCGTAGGCTAGATGTGCATCTTCATACCCAGGATCTGTCTCAATCACTCTGTCAAATTCTTTTCTTGCTAATTCCACTTCATCGGTCCATGTGTAAAGTCTTCCCAGGAAAATTCTAATATCAGAGTAATCTGGACTAATCTCTAGAGCTTGTTTTGTAATTCTTATGGCTTTGGGATAATCATCTTCATCAAATGCTGCAGTTCGTGCATTTATGAACAATTCATCTGAAGATAAAGTGTCTTGGGCATTTAAAGATGCAGAAATAACTAGAAAAAATAATAATAATAAATTGTAGGTGGGATAAAATTTAATTTTTCCAGCAACTAAGTTGGGTAGGTGATATATCACAAAAGGGGCTTTTAGGGTACTTTTAATTAATTGGATAAACATAAGTCACAATAACTATCTAATATATTGTTAGTTATCGAACTGCTTAAACAAATAAAAAAATAAAGATAAATAAATTATAATGTCTCAAAAATTAGTTTGCACTTTATTTGAACCATTTTACCCTACCATCACTATAAATTTAAATAAAGACAAAAAATAATTTTTAAAACTTAAATCCCTGTTTATTTTAGTTCTCTGTTTGTTTTTTAATCACTGGTAAATAGAAGACTATCTTATTTGTATTATATCAATAAAAAGTGATAATATTACCGAATCACTATTAAGTTACTGATTTATTGTTTACTAAATCCAGGATTCGCCTATAGAAAAAAAATACCGATTGAAATTTCAAATAACCCTACAATGAATATTTATACCTACTTCAGTGTTATAAATTTTCGTAATTCTTAATGCGAAAAGCACTAGTTATACAAGAGGATATTATTATCCTAAAGATCTTAGAGCGTCTGGTTATCTTAAACCATTACGAATGCAAGGCTATTAGATCTATTAACGATCTTGAAATAGAAGATCAATCTGCAAATTTTGATATCATTATCTCAGACATCCTTTTTGATGGGATTGCGCCTTTAGATTTTGTATTTCAGATTCAGGAAATTATCCTTCACAAATCCTTGATAATTGTGACTAACATGGGGCAACATAAGATTGAAAAAGAAATTCTGGCTTCACAAAATGTTAGTGGTTTTTTCCCTATTCCACTGGATATGGACCATATTGAAAAGCTTATAGCCTAATGGAAGCCGAGATATTAATTTTACTTATTAAATTATTATTGATTGTTTTAGTGATTGTATTTGGGTCTATTGCTTACAGCATGATTTATAGAAAATGGCGGACCAAACGTTTAAAACTAATTGAGACTACTTTTGCTAAAATATGTTCCTTATACCTATATCCTAAACCAAATGAAGAATCAAACCTAATAGAGATCCAAAGAGAATTGAAAAGTGTAGGAATTACTCCAACTAAACCCAGAAATGTTCAGTATCTAATTGATCTAATGATTAGGACTCAAAGATCTATCCTTGGAAACAATTATATTAAATTAAAAACACTTTTCACTCAAATTCCACCTTATGGTGCTTCAGCTAGTAAGCTAAAAAGTTCCAAATGGTATATAAAAGCAAGAGGTATACGGGAGATCTATGAAATGGATCAGAGTCAATATACTCGAGATCTTATTAAACTACGGAACGACGAAAATATTTATGTAAGAAGGGAAGCTCAAATTGGTATTGTGATCTTTCTTGGCTGGAAGAGTTTGAGATTTTTGCCCTATCTGAAAAGACAAATGACACTTTGGCAACAAATAAAAATTGTTGAAAAATTGAATGATCTTTATCCTGAACCAGACCTAAAGCATTTAAGGAGAGCATATAATAGCGATAGACCATATGCCAATGAATTGATAATGAGAATTATTAGAAAGTTCAATCTTACTGAAGATATCGCTTATATCATTCAATTTATAGATAACCCCAAATTTGAAACAAGGGAAGCAGCTATTTACTGTATTTCTGCTTTTTTGTTAAGTGATGAGCAATTAAGGGAAATAAAGGAAAAATTTTATCATATTAGCAATATAGAACAGCAACTGATGCTACTCAAATACATACAGAGAATATCCGTGGAAATAGACCTGCCATTTTATAAAGACCTTTTATATAATGGTAATGATATTATCAAATTAAGCACAGCCGATATTTTGTGGAATAATGCTTATAAAGAAGAAGTTCAAGAATACTATTACCAACAGTATACACAAAAAGCTAATAGTGAATTTATTTCCGTTTAAATGATTATTTTAATGGAGATAGATCTTTATTTTTATGTATTCTGGATCTTAAATTACTTTTTCCTGTTCTATGGTTTATGTTTAATAGCGCTGTATTTTTTTGCAATTCTTCTCTCTACCAGATCTGTTAATCGGAATAAAAGAAAAGCTCGATTCTTACAAGTAAATGATATTGTTAGCGCTACAGACATTCCTACGATCACATTAATTGCCCCTGCATATAATGAAAGTCAGACGATCGTGGAAAACGTAAAATCTTTATTAGCACTTCAATATCCGTATTATGAGTTGATCATAGTAAATGATGGAAGTACAGATAATACGCTAGAACTATTGATAAATAAATATGATCTAGAACCTTTTGATTCTACTTTTATAACTCAACCCATTCCTACGTCAACCGTAAACAAGATCTACCGAAGTAGAAAATTACAATACAAACAACTCACAGTAATAGACAAGAATAACGGAGGAAAATCTGATGCCAATAACGCCGGGATCAATTTTGCGGCTACAGAACTAGTGCTTTGTACAGATGCCGATTGTATTATTGAGCAAGATGCACTACTGAAAATGGTTAGACCTTACCTAGAAGAATTTAAACAAGAGATAGTTGCCTGTGGAGCTGCAATAGGAATTATAAACGATTCTATAGTGAAAAATGGGGTTGTAGAAAAACTTCGTTTACCAGATAAGCTAATTCCAATGATACAGGTAGTAGAATATATTAGAGCTTTTCTATTGGGAAGAATGGCATGGAGTGAAATTAACGGGGTGATGTTGGTGTCTGGAGCGTTTGGACTTTATGCTAGAAATAGGGTAATAGAAGTCAATGGATTTAATATACATACGGTAGGTGAAGATCTAGAACTTGGAATTAGGTTAAGGAAACATATGGAAGAAATTAAAGTTCCATATAAGATGGTGTATTTGCCGGAAACCCTTTGTTGGACAGAGGCACCAAATAACATTGATATCTTGATCAAGCAAAGGGATAGATGGGCACGTGGGCTTTGGGAAACTATGACACTTCATAAGGATCTATTCTTCAATAGAAAGTATAGAGACATGGGATTATTCTATTATCCATATTGGATGTTTTTTGAATTAGGTGCTCCCATTGTGGAATTTGTTGGAATATTAAGCTTGATTATATTTACAATCCTGGGTCTTATCAACTGGAATATTGCAATTCTCCTTTTTGTATGTGTATATCTTCTAGGTTGTATATTTTCTACAATTTCTATTTTTATCTACGTCAAGAATTTTAAACATTACAATACGGGTAAGGAAGTAGTGGAGCTTTTGCTTGCGGCTTACTTAGAACCTTTTATATATCATCCAATCTTAGTTTTAGGTCAAATCCAAGGCTATTATAAAAAGATCTTTGGAGTTAAATCTGGATGGGGTAATATGGATAGAAAAGGTTTTCAAACAATTCCTAAAGATAAAGCTGAGAGATTGTAAAGCTTCAGATAAGCTTCTATGTTTTTGTTGATCTTATTGATGTTTGAGAATTAATATTAAATTTGAATCAAATACTTTCGGGACGTGGTGCAGTCCGGTAGCATGCACGGCTGGGGGCCGTGTGGTCGCAGGTTCAAATCCTGTCGTCCCGACTAAGTTGAAGATGATTCAGTTTTGACTGGACCATTTTCGTTTCCAACTGCGTCAAAAGCTAAGCTTTTGTAAGTGGATGGAAATAAAAAGAGGACGCTGCAAGCGTTCATTTTCTATTTGCAATAAGGGTTTTTAGGATTCTGTAAATCCTGTCCTCCCTACCATAAAAAAAAGCGATACGAAAGTGTTGCTTTTTTATTTTTAAGCTCTCCAGCTATATTTATGAATTAAAATCCCCAAACC
>JAGXIK010000018.1 GCA_024635715.1 Gillisia sp. | reverse complement strand
TGTTCATTTGGAAGGTGTGCTATTTGGTTTGCACAAAGCCAAAGAAGCCAATAAAGATATGCAAGCCTATCATAAATATGATATTTTGATTTTAAATGAAAATACAAAACTTAATGAATTAACCGGGAATATTTCTCCTGAATTGCTTCTAAAAGAAATGGCACAATTCCCGGAATGAAAACCTTAATTTGGTGATGCTATTTTAAATTTTTAGCTCTTCGTATTCATAAGGTTCAGAAACAGCTTCAACATTTCCAATATATTCTTTTCCTCTTAATTTTCTGACTGTGTAAGCATCCAGTTCTTCGTCTGGATATTCTCTAATCAATTCCTGAATTAATTTAATGTCGAGCTCGTCTTCAATTGGGTTGAGCCATTTGTCTTCCAGTTCCTGTGGCAAGATTACCGGCATTCTTGGCCCCTCTAATTTTGGATTGTTATGAATCTTGGCCAACATTTTATTTCCTTTGGTGGTCACTATGGAAAATGTATTGAGAATTTCACCAGTTTCTTCATCTGTCCATTCGCTCCAAAGACCTGCCAATGGTGATGGTTTCTCGTTTTTTTGATGGATATAGAACGGAAAGGTTTTACCATCCTGGTGGTGGTGTTCATAAAAGCCGTTGACATAGATGATGCAACGGTTATGTTTTGCTGATTCCCGGAATGAAGGTTTTTCAAAGATGGTTTCTCCACGTGCATTCAATGTTTTATTCCATAATTCTTTTAGCTGTTCTTTGTCCTTTACCCAGTGAGGAACCAAGCCCCAAGTTGAAACTTCAGGAATCCAGGGAGACCTGTCTGTATAAATTAACAATTTTGGATGGTTGAAACCTGTAGTGTGGTAAATGGGCAAGTCGGTTAAAGGAACCAGCTTTTCCTTAATTTCTAAAATAGCCTGCAAATCTCCTTTCCGATTGGCACGGCTTAATTGCGCTTCCAAATTTGTTTTGATATCGTAGCACATGATAAAAATGTTAATGCTATTAAATATAATAAATTAACTTAAATATTTTTATGATTGATGTCGTTTTTGCTATTTATGGAAATATCGAATCAAATTGTAACAGTTTCGGGTTGATACAAAATCATAACGTTTCAAATATGTGAATCGTGTAATTTTTCCAATTAATTATGTAAGGTTTCCTATAGTTAATCTAATTAATTTTGTAATTAAATCATTTTTTTTAATCACCTTTTTAGAATCCACTTTAAATGGAAAATGAAGAAAAAAAATCGGCAAAGAAAAGCGCATCAAATATTGATGATCTTTCTGTTATTACTGGAATTTGCAAACCTATAACACCTTCTATATGAAAGATTTTAAACCTCAGTTCAAGCTTATTTTCAAATTATTCATTGCTATTCTCGTTTTAACAGGCTTTGTTTTCCTTGGACTTTATATTTATAAATCAAACCCATCACAAATTGTAAAAGAAAAAATTGTGGTAAAAGACTGGGTTCTAAAGGATATTCTAGTTGAAATTGCCGGAGGAAATGTGGCGAAAGATGTTGAATATGGTTACCGCCTTCTGGCAGAAACTTCCAAATGGATGGGACCAATGGCAGAAGATCCAAAGATGCATTTTTCAGGAAACAATCTGTCGTGCACCAATTGTCATTTAAAGGCCGGAACCCAGGCTGGATCAGCTTCCTGGGTTGGGGTTACAAACAGGTTTCCACAATACAATGGCCGAGCCAACAAAGAGATCACCATAGAAGACAGAATTAACGGATGTATGGAGCGGAGTATGAATGGAAAAAAACTTCCTGAAAAATCTGAAGAAATGAAAGCTATGGTCGCTTATATGGCGTGGATAAGTGAGGATCTTCCCAAAGAGCGGGAGGAAGAATTTAATGGATATCCAGACCTTCAAGTGCCAAATGTTGCTGTAAATCTTGAAACAGGAAAAGCTTTATTCACCAAACAATGTATAATATGTCACGGAGATAATGGGCAGGGGAAGTTATTGGCCGATGGTTCAAAAGGTTACCAGTTTCCACCATTGTGGGGAGATGACAGTTACAATAACGGCGCAGGAATGAGCAGGGTACTTACCGCTGCGCAATTTATAAAAGGAAATATGCCTTTTGGCCAGGCATCTTATAATAAACCTATCTTAACAGATGAAGAAGCTTTTCATTTAGCCGGTTACATTAACAGCTTTGAACGACCTAAAATGAAAAATACAGAAGCAGATTATCCCGATTTGAAAAAGAAACCGGTTTCTACTTCCTACGGACCCTGGGCGGATAACTTTTCTGCAGAACAACATAAATACGGTCCTTTTCCGCCAATAGTAAATTACTATAAAGAAAAGTACGATATGAATAAAACGAAGTAATCTTAAAATATTTGCTTTAAATATTTATAATTGGGATTTAGTCAGGTACATAAAAAAACGGCAAAGCTAAAAGCTTTGCCGTTTTTTGTTTAATCACCTAAACCAGAAAGATCTATTGAAATTTATAATCAGTTACCGGAACAGCAGAAAAAGAGAACGGACCTAAATCATCAGCATACGCTCTGGCTTCTATTGTTGGTGAAATAGGTGATTTGAAGCGTGTCCTGCAATTTAGAATTTGCTTCATTTTTTGCAGCGTTCGATTGCTTGCAGGAACCCAATCCTAGGGAACTGACTATTCCCAATCCAGTATATGTTGCTGTTTTAATTAATTGCATAGGTTTTTTTAAAGTTCAACGCTTAAATATCCTTTTTTCTGAAGTTGAAAATTGTGTAATATGCCATTGGCCACCACTTCCAATTCCTGAGGAATCTTCTTTTGATCGACCCCGAATTGCTTAAGTGAAAATCCGCAAACCACGATTTTCACCTTCGCTTTTTCGGCTTGAACAATAAATTTTCGCATCATTTCCTTATCGGTTAAATCGGTTACGGTTTTTCCGCAGATGATGACCTGAAAATCCCCGAATTTCCTTCCGTCTTCTTGCGCCAAGGCTTCAGCAGTTAAAATAATTGGCTGTAATTGCGGGATTTTTTTTGTGAGAACCACATAATTGTTTTTTTTGTGGTGCATCCTGTTTTGGGCTTCTGCAGAAAATGTTGAAAATGCCAAAACCAGTATCATTGTGCTTAAAAATAAATTTTTCATGTTTATGTTTTTTGAGTTATTTTAAAATCGTTTAGTATAAAAAATAAGAGTCCGCCAAAAATTGCGATATTCTTAAACAGTGGACCAAGGCTGTTCATTTGGCCCACCTGAACTGTTAGAGTAATTGGAATTAAACAAGCTGTCAGAATTATTGCGGCCCATTTGGTTTTAAAACCAACCATCAGACTTAATCCGCCAAGTAGCATGGCAATTCCTGAAAGGATGATGATTAATGTTGGATCGCCAAATAGATAGGCAAGTCCTTTGAATGTTGCCTGTTCAATTTTTTGAAGCGTTTTTTCAATATTGAATAAATGGCTTAAACCTGCCACAAAAAAAATACTGCTTAGCATGACCCTAAAGATTTGTATGGAGCGTAGATTTACTGAAATCTTCGTCATATTTATGGATAAATAGTTAGTAAATACAGCCGTAATGAGAACCGTCGTCCGAATTTTTTATTCAGTTTTTACTGAAAAAAATCAATTAAGTGGAGGAATCATCTCAGTAAAATAGCTGATGTTATGTTGCTGAAAAAAGTTGAATTATACTTTTGGCGGAGGGTAAAATTTATCCTGGAAGGTGCTAATTATCGATTGGGTTTGATCATTGTGTTTTTGATAATTAGTTTCTGTAAATGAGATTTGATCATTGAAAGTTTCAAATTGAAAAGGAGAAGCGCAAAAGCCATTTAGTGTAATCACTTGCGAAGCTAATAGGTCGTTAGCCTTTGAAAAATCAGCAGTTTTCTTTGTCTGCTTTGGAGGATTTTCAGTTTTGCAATGCGGGTTTACGAAAGATATATCACTTCCGCTGAACAGTAAGTTCAGTCCATCTGCATCTTTGGTAGCAAATTTTGCCAAAAAGATGAAGGTAAGAAATACCGCTATGTAAGCTTTAGTTTTCAAGATTGATGCAAAATTAAAGGAAAGGATTTGTCTTATGTGTAACCTTTAGCACCTAACTGTGTTAAAATGGTATTAAATAAAATGTCGTCTTTATTATTTGAAGACATTGAAACTCCTAATAAAACTTACTCCATAATATCAAGTTTATCATTTATAAATATTATAGGATAATAAAAATTGCTTAGTGAGTTGAGGTATGTTACACTTTAAAAAATAGCATTTTCATATTTAGGCCCTAGAAATTTATAGCTTCAAAACCATTATTTAGCTCTATAATATGGAAGATATGCTCTTTTATTGGTTTTTGTATTCGTGAATGTTTAATCTTACTTTCTCTTATCTGTTGAAGCTTGAACAAAGCTAATGAGATTAAACAAATTGTATTTTATGGAACAAAATGAAGCAGATTGCGAACACCTTATTACCTGCTAAACATTCTGTTTTGTTGAGAATATTCTTATGGAAACGGATTAAAAGAGAGGGTAATGGCAAAAAATAAATGCTGACTTTTCAGGAAGCTTTTATTGCGGAATTGGAAGCTGTATTCCGTTGTTTATTAATCATAAGGTCCTGAAACAAGTACAGGAGGAACGGAATACTGCTGGAGATGCGGTTTATTTTTTTTATGGGTAATAAGTAATAATCAGATAAAAATTGTATGAGGCCATTTTAAGCAAGAAGCTTGATGAAATAAATTTCATCAGCAAAATAAATTCTTTGGATGTTTTGGTAAAACTGGAAGAGAAAGATATGCTGTCTTCAAGAAAAGGATCATATCTCTATAAGTTTGACCAGGAAAAATATGAAGAAAAATCCTTCCAGAATTTCTCTTTAAATCTTTAAGAAATCGCTATGATAAAAAAATCCCCTTTAATTTGATTTTAAAGGGGGTTTTTTATACAAAGAATTTTTATTTATTTCCTTTATTGTAATCGGCTAAAAATGTTGCCAAACCACTATCGGTTAAAGGATGTTTCAGCAAACCTTCAATGGCGCTTAATGGTGCCGTAATTACATCTGCACCAATTTGTGCGCAATTCATAATATGCATCACGTGGCGTACCGATGCCGCCAAAATTTGTGTTTCATAACCATAATTGTCATAAATCAACCTGATTTCTTCAATCAATTTGAGTCCATCCGTAGAAATATCATCTAATCTTCCAATAAAAGGAGAAACATACGTGGCGCCTGCTTTTGCAGCTAATAATGCCTGACCTGCTGAAAAAACTAAGGTAACATTGGTTCTGATTTCTTTATCAAAAAAATATTTACAAGCTTTTATCCCATCTGAAATCATAGGTAATTTCACTACAATTTGTGGATGCAAAGCTGCCAATTCCTCTCCTTGCTTAACCATTCCTTCAAAATCAGTTGCAATTACCTCTGCAGACACATCGCCATCAACAATATTGCAAATAGCAACGTAATGCTTTAAAATATTATCTGCTCCTGTAATTCCTTCTTTTGCCATTAATGACGGATTTGTAGTAACGCCGTCCAAAACGCCTAAAGCCTGCGCTTCTTTAATTTGCTCTAAATTTGCTGTGTCTATAAAAAATTTCATAAGTATTCAATTAATTCATTTCATAATTTTTAAAACAAGTCACTCGTATCCATGGCCATCTAAATGATGGCTAATAATACTATTGACAAAATATTATTAATATATTACTTATACATTTTTAGCCATAATAATCAATGACAATCCAGTTATAAATAATAAAAACATCAAACCAATTAATCTATTGGTTCCTTTAGGAGCATTTTTGAACTCTTTCCAAATAAATATTCCCCATATGGCGGCGACCATCGTAGCTCCCTGACCTAACCCATAAGAAATTGCGAATCCTGCTTCTCCAGCGGCTATCATATTCAACAGAAAACCAATACACCAAATGACTCCTCCCAAAATTCCAATGATATGTAGTTTTGGTGTTCCAACCTTGAAATAGTCAGTATATGTTACTTTTTCACCATTTATTGGTCTGTACATAAAAAAGGTGTTAAATATGAAATTGGAAATAAATATCCCTAGCGAAAACACAAATACAGCTGTATAGGGCGTTAACAGGCCTGTAGTAGGATTTGAAAAGTCTTCCGACATAGATGCTGCTACAAATCTATAAAAGAACCCCATTAATATCCCTGCCGCCACAGAAATCACAATTCCCTTGACGGTTGCAGCTCCTTTTGAAATCTTCTTATAAACTAAAGCATCCACTACAATAGCCAAAGCAACCAACCCTACACCAGTAAACAGCAGGAAAGGATCCCCAACAGGAAAAGCTATATAATTAACAATCACACCAAGTACTAAGGCAATCCCAATTCCAATTGGAAAGGCAATGGCCATACCCGCAATATCAATAGCTGTCACTAATAATAAGTTGGCAATATTAAATACAACGCCTCCTAAAAGCGCATAAAAAATCGCATTCAATGAAGCACCTCCTAAATTTGGCAAAAAAGCTTGACCAGTATCTCCGGTACTTCCCATCGTTAATCCAAACACAAGAGATACTAAAATAACACCCAAAGTATAATCCCAATAAAACAAGGGGAATCCCCATTTTTTAGAAGCTAATTTTTGAGTGTTGGCCCAAGACCCCCAGCATAACATTGTAATCACGCAAAGAAATACAGCTAATTGATAATTTTCTACTACAAACATGATATTATTTTTTTATTTTGGTTAATAATAATTTTACTAGATTTATTTAAACGGTTCATTTTAGTTTTTATAATTGTAGATTCAGAATTGTATTCTGGATTGGGTGGCATTGTTTTGGCATTGACTTTTTCCCTCCAATTATGCAACATTGCTCGCAATTCTATAACTTTTTCGGGTTCCTGAAGCGATAAATCGTTTTGCTCACCTATATCTTTAGCCAAATTGAATAATTGCACAATACCATTCTCATAATATTCAAGCAATTTATAATCTCCACTTCGTATAGCTCCTCCCGGACTTTGATTCCCATGATTGCTATAATGAGGGAAATGCCAGTAAATAGCCTCCCTGTCGAACTCTTGTTCTCCTTTTAAAAAGGGAACTATACTTTTTCCATCTTTTTATTCGTTGATTTCAGTTTGAAGTCCTATCATTTCTAAAATTGTTGAAAAAAATGCTTATTTGGTTATGTTAGTGGTTTTTATTTTAAAACCATATCCATGTTCTTGCTTAAAAAATCACGAACCTCTTTCTCTGTCGGGATAGAAGGTTGTGCCCCCATCCGGGTAACACAAATGGCCGATGACGCGGTTGCAAATTTCAAAACTTCTTTCCAACTATTTCCTCGTGCAATTTCAGCCGCTAGGGCTCCACAGAAAGTATCTCCTGCGGCTGTGGTGTCTATTTGATGCACTTCAAAAGCTCCGAAAGAAATACTCTCCTTTCTATTTTTATAAAAGCAACCATTTTCTCCAAGTGTTAGAACAACAGTATCCACTCCCATATCTAAAAGCGTATTCACGACTCCTTCTTCTCCTATATTTTCAATCTTTTTTCCTGATATTGTTTCAGCCTCCGTTTCATTCACCACTAATATATCAACATTATTCAGAAGTTCTTCATCTATCGTTCTTGCAGGTGCCACATTTAAAATTACCTGAGTTTGATTCTTTTTAGCTAGTGAGCATGCTTCTTTCACCGTTTCATAAGGTATTTCCATTTGAAGAACCAATAGATCAGCATCTTTAATGATATTTTCAATGCTAGAAAGGTAAGTTGGGTTGAGCTTATTGTTTGCTCCTGGAGTTATTATAATACTGTTTTCTCCATGCTCATCTACCATAATTATTGCAGTACCTGAAGCTACCCCATTGACTATTAATGAAGATGACACATTCAACCCTTCCTTTTTATAATATGCTAAGGCATTCTTTCCGTTCGCATCATCTCCTAGACAGGTTATGAATTGTACTTCCCCTCCTAATCTATGAGCAGCCATTGCCTGATTTGCTCCTTTTCCGCCCATGGCCTCCATGTATTCTTTTCCAACAATAGTCTCTCCTGGTGCGGGAAAATTTTTTACCTTGGTAATCAAATCGGTATTTGAACTTCCAAGTACAACTATTTTTTTCATAATATAATTTTATTATATTTCAAGTATAATTGATAAACACAATTAATCTTTTGCGTTTAGCCAATATAAGTTTAAGCTTTTTGCTCTATTTATTAACAAACTCAAATACTCTTTAGAGCATGTATCTATTCTATTAGAATTAATATCTATAGACAATATTCATTCTATATCTACTATTAAAATGACTATCCTATGGTATAATTACTTCAACTTTTGAACGCCAAATATGATATGTCCATTCAGCTATATTATTATTTGAATTTTGCACATCTGGCGCTGCTTTGCTGACTGTAAAATAGAAAGTTGGCTCTTTCCAATTTTCTATATGTCCAAAGTTATTAGTAAGCAAAGTGGCATTATGATTCCTTGGATGTCCTGTATCTTTAGGAGTAATTCGTTTTATCGGAGTCCAACTACCGGTTTGATTCATAAAATCTGAAAGATTCATATAGTCTATCTCCAATGAACTATTTATTTTCCAAGGGTATTCTGTAGGATTAGGTTGTACTGGACGCATCATTACAATTTTGTCTGCTTCCACGTTAATGGCAAATTGGGAATTTGCAGTATAATCTCTTGATATATTATCTATTGCATACAATCCGTTTTCCACAATTGTCTGAGGAGTATTTATAGTATAATTTGCCATATCACTAAAATCAGCTTCAGAAGATACAATTCTCGTTCCATTAATATCTCCAACTGTATAAGTCAACAGTAACTTACCATTCCCATCTAAAGACACTATCGATGGCTGGCCGACTCCCCATGCTAACCATCCACCTCCCATATCTTGGTCGCCCTCTTCGCTCCATGTTTTTCTCACAATCTGGTCTGGATATTTTATCCAACTATCTGCATTCAGATCATTACTAAATGCCATGCCGATTTCATTATAATAATATGAATACGGATTCGTCAGGTAGAACATGGCATATTTATAAGTGGTATTATTCCACAAAAAGCTGCCTTCGACAACAGCAGGGTCGCAGATATGATGACTGTCCCAATGACCTGGTGTAGGTTGTAATACGCTTTTAGCAGTCGTTTTAGTGCCATCTGGATTAATTTTGACATGGAAGATATTATCGATAATTTCGGTATTATTTGGATTCCCACAAAACCACATATGAATGCTTCCATCCTCTTGTTCCAATGAGCTAGGAGCGTATGCATACCTCTTTTCTCCTACAAACCCAAAAACAAATTGCGGAGTTGTGATTTTTACAATCGGATTATTAGGTTCGGGAAGAGGGGGATTAGGGATAGGATTCTCCGTTCTATCATCCGAACAGGATAAAATTAGCCCTAAAACTGTTAAACCAAATAGATATTTTAAATACTTAACCATAATACTTATTGCTGATTAAAGTTAACCGGTTGCTTTGTTATCAAATCGATGAAATGTTGTTTTATATTCACTTGCTGGATAGAATCTACCATTAAATAATATCGGTTTCCCTCTACATCTGGAGTAAATAGTGTAGCGCCTTTATCTGTCACTTTTATAGTACCAGTAGGAGATACGTTGAAATAAGAAGGACCTTCTACTGCATATAATACTGAAGTTAAATCCCAAGTTGGACGATTGTATGGCATTTTTAGATAGCTATTGTAAGCCTCTACCATTGGATGCGTTGGTGCCCATTTAAAGTCATTTTCTATACTACTTGCTGGATATTCAATTGCAATACCAACTTCAAAAGGTGAAGTCACCAATGGAGTTGGCCATTCAGCAAAGACTTTTTTTGCGGCAGAAATATCTTTTACCACATTATACTCAAAAAATTCATTATTAGTAAAGCATCCAGCCATTGTACTCAAAAACTTAACTTTTTTCGAAACTAACTCTTTTCCTGTTAATGGAGATATATCATCCGCAGGAGTTTCTAATAAACGGGCAAGATTAGTAGAAAAACCTACTGAAATAATTGCAACAGAATTATCCGGTTGCTCCGATAATATTTTACGGTACAAAATATGGGCATCAGGCAATCGTTGATGATTTGACAGTGACCGCTCAAAAACTAGTTGGCCATTGTCTTCTCTCATCTCACAAACTTGTTTGGCATAGTTTACGGCATCATTTTCACAATCTGCTCCGTTGTGGACAATTCCAATAGGAATTTCAGGATAACCATACCAAGTATTCATAATATCAATAAACTCGGCTGAGTATTTACTTTCTTTATTTGTCATTATGCCCAACAAATTGATTTTTTCTTCATCCATATATTTGAAAAGCATATCTAATGCCAATGCATCATCTACATCATTACCCATATCTGTTTCAAAAATTACATTAATCTTTGATTCTTCCTTAACCGACTTTTTTATTTTAGATGAACATCCCGCCATCAAGTAAAGGATAATAACTAAAAGGTAAAACTTCTTCATTTTGTATTATTTTAAATTATTTGGTGTATATGATTTCAATAAACTTGGTATGACACAATTCAACGCAGCTTCATTCTCCTCTACATCTTGACGACAATAGATCCAGGTATTCGTTACCTTGTCCGTATAGTCAAATTTGAAACGACCATCATCACGGATTTCTAATAACTCGCATGGGCGAAGTCCACTTTTCAAAAGCGTATCAGATAGTTGTATTAGTTGTATTTCATTTTTGTGCATTAGCCTGTAAGTACCCTCCTTATTTTTAACTAAAATACGATTGGTCGCTTCAATCCATATTGCAGATTCCCAAACATGAAAAAGTTTAAACTGACTCTCTTTTTCTTTATATGGACTTCCTAAATCCATTGCTCTCAAAAAATCATACTTTAAACTTTTGCCAAATGCATAATCTAGGTAACATTGTAGTTGAGGATGCATATCTTTCAAAAAAGACATATCCTTTAATTGCCAGTAAGTATTGTTTTGATCTTTTACAAATCCTCCGTCTTTCCCAGCACATGGGTATAAGGCAATTGGCAAATCTGAGCGCAATACCCGCGTAAACGCAAACACATCCAGAGCAACATTCCATTCTCCTCCAGGAATCATATTAGCACCAACATCTGAGCCCAACTCATAATTAGAAGCTGCTGTTCCTGCACTGAGGTGAATCTTTTTGATTTTCTTTTTCAACAACTCTGGATTTCTATTATATGCAACGGCAATAATCCTTGCAGAACCAGTGGAGATTACCTCAATGGGATCATCTGCTTTTTCCAAAACATCTAAAAAAAGCTCAACGCCTCTAAAAAATGAGGGGGTATCCAACATCTGATCCTTTTCGTTTCGCATCAATTTTATTGGGCCAATGGCAAAAGGTACCTGACGATTAAAAATGTAATTAAGTTGTTCAACAGGAATAATACCTGCTTCTCTAGGCCCACGGGGATCTTTCCATAATGTTGGATGGTCTGCTGTTTCTTTTCGGAACGAGTCGGTAATATCAAGAATGACGGCTTTTAAATCAACATCTGGTAAAGCATAAGCATTTATTAAATCCATATTATCCCCCGGATCGTTGTAAGGATGATAAAGATCTGTTATCACAATCAATGGCTTCTTCTTAACAGACTGTCCATAAGAAATACTTGATATTAGTATTATGAAAATAAAACAGATTTGTATTTTCCCTTTCATTTTAACCAACACTTTTTTTAAACATATATCGTTATTCATGATTAAAATACTTTTTTAAGTCAAAACGGGCTGAATATAAGTCATAAGACCACAACCAATCTTCACCAGTAACAGCCGTCGTAAAATACATGATTAGCTCATCCTCGTTTAACATGTACCCCTTACTATCAGTAAGTATTCCAGGATTATGATTTCTAGGAAACCCCGATTGATCTGGCCCTACATGACCTATTTCTGTCCATTCTTCAACAGGTAATGAAATATCTTCATTTCTCTTAATGTATCTTAAAGTTGAATAATTTCCCACCCATGTAGGAATAATTTTTTCATAGTCAGCTTTTCTTTCTTCACTCACAATGAAAATATAATTTTCAGACATAGCAGGGTAACTATTTCCACTCATACCAGGAATATATTTTTCTTCTCCTAAAACAATATCATTAAGGTTGTCTAGTTTGATATCACGAAATACAAAAGACTTTCCAGGTTTCAATGTAGAATGATAAAAAAGTCTTATTGAAGTTGAGTCTAATACTATTGACGTACTTTGCCCAACACCCCATTTAGTTGTATCGGCATAAGATATTAAAGGGTTTCCGTCATATTTAATCCAGGGACCTTCAATCGTTTTCGACATAGCTAAACCTATTTGATTATGGTTTTGCCATTGATCTACTCCCAAATAGGTCATTATCCAATTATATGTCTCCCCTTTATAATTTGTAGTAAACTCCCTTACATCAGGGTCACAAATATGAATATGATCCCAACCCTCAACAGATGGATCCACTATTCTGGTTCCAGGTTGCCATTTATATCCATTTGTAGTTGGAATTCCTTTAAAAAGATATACATAATCAATTATTTCAAATGGATTTTTATTTTGACAAACAAATGCATATCTAGTTCTATATTTATCTTCAATCACACTTGGTGCATAATTATAAAGCCCAGCACCTCCTCCAAATTCATATTGGATCTGTGGAACAATCGTCTTCAGATTACTATTATTAATGCTCTCATTATTTTTGCATCCAAAAAATAGTATCATCAAAACGAGATATATAAAAATATTTTTATTATTCATTATTCTTTGTTTTACAGTATTTTATAAATCTTGTTATCGTTCTATAATAAAAGTGAGAGACCAAGGATTATAGAAAAATGTATTTAAAATATTTAACTAATCTTCTATTTTTATATTTTTTACTGGACGTATCGATGCAGCACGTACTTTTTGACCATCACCCCAGCCCCATACATCTCGATAACCTCCTGAATCCCCCAATGACATACCTCCATGTGTTTCGGATAAATTATTACCACTTCGAACCGAAACCAACCACCCACGATCAACTACTCCACTTGAATTACGCCATCCACTTTGAGGCAGGAATAGGCAACCTAATTGTTTGAGATTATCTTTGGTAGCAAGTAATGCCACAGATTTAGGCACGCCAATAATCATTCCAGGAACACTAAACCCAGTTTGTTCTGGCCAAACCCAAGTTGCTCCTGTTTCCCATAATGCTGCCATTTCTTCAGTGGTAGGCACTCGCCAATCTTCTGGAGAAGGATCATTTTCTTCTAACCAATTCGTTCCGTCATTTATATAGTCTGTTGGCCAATTGGCAGGTGCAGGGTCACCATTCAGACCACTAGGGTAGCCTATCTTTCTATTAAACTGATAATACATCCCCCTATCTTCGGGAGAAGAAGCAAATGTACCAGGTGCGTCAACACTCACTGTTGACCAAACCAATCCGTTTATAAGTACCTCATTTTCACCAAGTACCAAAGTCTCCTGCAAAACCTTAGATTTCAAAACCTTTTCGGTTGAACTCACTTCTATTAAAATTTCACGCAATATCACAAAAGAGGTGCTTGGTTGTACAGTTACAGTAATTGTCTTTTGCCCGGTTCCCGAAGTTTCACTTAATGTAACCCAATTATTCGCTGAACTATTAGAATTGGTTAACTCGGTCGTCCAAGATTCATTACCATTAATTTTCAGTTCATAGGTTCCACCATCTGCAATTACAGGAATTGCCACAGGAGATATGGCAAACTCATCGGGATTACTACCTATTACATAATCAGAATTGCTCTCCTCACATCCCCATAATGTCAGCAGTACAATGACTGTGCCTATTAAATTTTTTATATTATTCATAATTTTATCTTTTCAATTAGTATTGGTTATTTTGATTTAAATTAGGATTATTATCCACTTCACTTTGTGGAATTGGCATTCGAATTGATTTACCTATAATAAAATTATTAAAATCACTATCGCGTTGTTTCAAATCTTCTAATGTTCCAGCATCATTTATTCCCCAACGTTTCAAATCAATCCAACGTACGCATTCAGTTGCTAGTTCTAGGCTTCGTTCAACTTTAATATGTTCTCTAAAAGCATCTTGACTACTAGTTATCTCAGCTCCATTATAAAAAATACTGTTTTGAATAGTAGGCAACTGAACACGATTTCGAACACGATTAACTAATTCAATTGCTTTAGCAGTTGGAGCTCCATTCACTTCATTAAGCACTTCAGCATAAAGCAATAATACATCTGCATAGCGCAGGGAACGAAAGTTATTATCGTTCCAATAATACAACGGATTTGTATCTGTACTATACTTTTTAATAAAAACACGATTTCCCCAACTACTTTTCCACGGTGCTCCGTAAATTAATTGATTAGGATATTCAGGAAAATCAGATGCTGCACCATCATACCATAACGTATTGTATAATCGGATATCGTTTTTTCCATCTGTAGTTTTCTCTCGTTTATAATAATCAACTAACCACCGATTTGCTTCAATATTATTCCATCCAATACCTGGGGGTGCTTGATTCATTTCTATTTGTGTTCCTAACTGGGCATTTGGATCCAGGTGGTTATCTGTCTGGTCGAATCCAACACCGTTCATAAGAGAGAATTGTATTTCAAAAACAGATTCGCTATTATTCTCATTTACATTACTAAAATTATCAGACCAATTTGGTACTAAATTATAAAGACCACTGCCTTCTCCATCAACAAGCCATTCCAAACATCTTCTTGCATCTTCCCATTTGTGATGTTGTGCGTATGCTTTTGCCAACAATCCATATGCAGCACCTTTTGTCACACGTCCATAGTCTACTTCGTCACGTGTAGAAGGTAGCTTAGAGATGGCATCTTCCAGATCTTCTTCTATTTGAGTAAACACCTCATCTGCTGTACTTTGCATAGGTTGGTCGGCAGCCGAGGATGTTTGAAGTACAAGAGGGACATTATCCCAAAGCGCACTCATATAAAAATAATGGAAAGCACGTAAAAATTTTGCTTGCCCTATTAAATCATTTTTATGAACTTCATCCGTAAATGTTACATTCCCAATATTGTCCAACACCTGATTGGCTCTATTAACAGCTATGTAATGTTCTTCCCATAATTTAACATTGCTTTCATAAAAATTATAATTGGTAAAAGTAAACCTAGTGTATTCTTTTAATTCTGTCCAACCAGCATAACTTACACATTCATCTGACATACCCCTCATTTGAGTATACATATTCCGTGTCCATGTTCCTTGGCGGTAAAACATATTATATATAGCAACTACACCTGCCTCAAGATCTGCTTCTGTTTGCCAAAACACACCAGTACTCAATGTATTCTCATTCTGTCTATCTAACAAGTCTTTGTCACAAGACGTTGTGAACAGAATTAATATAAAGCATAAAATATAATTATTTATTTGTTTCATAATATCTAAATTTAAAATGTGAATAATAATGCAAATTGAACTGATCTAGGATTAGGGAAAGCACCATAATTTGCACCTATTTCAAAAATACCATTATCAGCAAATTCTGGATCCAAACCTGAATACTTTGTAAAAGTTATAAGATTCTGCCCTGTTACTGCGGCACGAAGATTTTCCAGACCTAACTTATTACCTACAAGACTAGGGAAATTATAACCCAATGTGATTTGACTTATACGAAAGAAAGAACCATCTTCCAGCCAACGATCTTGGTCACTTCGACTATTTCGGGTATCTCCATATACAATACGTGGACGATCATTAACAGGATGCTCTTGAGTCCAAGGTTTTAACCCATTGAAATTGTTTTGATTATTGGAGAAATCACCAGCCCTAGCTGCTGTTCCATTCCAAACCATTTGTCCAAATCTCCCATAACTATTAATTGCTAAATCAAAACCTTTATAAGCAGCTCCTATATTTAGCGATAGTTCAAAATCAGCCCATGGGCTCCCAACTATTTGCCGATCTTCTGAAGAAATAATACCATCATCATTATAATCGTCATAGATAATGTCACCAGGTAAAGCGTTAGGCTGAATAATTTGGCCGCTTGAATTTACATGATTATTTACATCACTTTCTGTTTGGAAAATACCATTCATTTTATAAAGATACCAGGATCCAAGAGGCTTCCCTATTTCAGTTTTAGTTAAACCTGTATATAAAACTGTTTGGCCATACCCAAGATCAAGTACTTTATTTTTCAAATGGGATACATTGAGTGAAGCTGTATAAGAAAAATCGTTTATTTTATCCTTCCATCCAAGCTCTAATTCAACTCCTTTATTTTCCAAACTTCCTGCATTCACAGCAGGTGCTCCTCCTTCATTTCCAGATGTCATTAAGATAGGCAGATAAACCAATAAATCTTCACTTTTTGAAATAAAATATTCAGCAGTTAAACTAAAACGATTATCAAAAGCCACTAAATCAAATCCAATGTTGCCAGTAGATTTTTTCTCCCAAACAAGATCACTATTACTCAATCTTGATTGAGTCATACCAATTTCTTCATATTCAGGACTGCCAAAAACAGCACGAGGCGCCGTATTTATAACTGATTGATAGTCCCAAAACCCGATACTACTATTACCAAGCATTCCATAACTACCTCGAAGCTTAAGATCATTAATCCAAGACACATCAAAGAAATCCTCACCACTAATTCTCCAACCTAATGAACCTGAATAAAAATCACCCCAACGAGTGTCTTCAGGGAGGCGTGAAGTCCCGTCTCTACGGACAGTTAATTGTGTTAAATATTTATCCGCATAAGCATAATTTACTCTTCCGAAAAAAGAAATTAACGCAGACTCTCCATAACTTCCTCCTGCTGTAGCATCTCCAGTAGCAGCATCAAGAGTTGTTATGTATTTGTCTCCATTTCTTAACGGATCCTGTTTAGTAATCCATCTTCCATCCGTACGAAACTTATTATAAGATCCACCAATGACAGCATTTAGATTATGTTCACCAAATTGGTTCTTATAATCAAAAGTTTGCTCTAATAATATGTCACTAAATTTAGTGTTATTATATTCCAAAAATGCATTATCGTCTCCTTGGCCCAAAACCCAACTACCTGATTTTCTCAAAGAGTTAATTGATCCAATATAACTTTTGTAAGCAACATTAAATTTGGCTTTTAAAGCATCCTCAAATAGAGACAATTGACCGTAAATATTACCCGTAAAAAACTCTTCCTCATTTTCTCGCTGCCACAATTCCTGCATAGCTACAGGATTAAGACCATAAGAATTTGCTCCATCAACATCACCATATCCAAACCCTCCAGGGTTAGATTCGTCATACACATGGATTGTTGGTGGTATTCCTATAAAATTCACCCATGGGTTACCATTCAATAATTTCCTATTTGATTTAGTATAATAAATGTTTTCACCGTATGAAAAAATACCTTTTTTTCCACTTGAATTAATACGAAATCCATACTTATCGTACCCTGTATTATATAAAGCTCCTTTATCAATCAACCTATTCAAAGATGTATATAATTTCAACTCTTCACTACCGCCAGAGAAAGAAACGTTATAGTTTTGAAGTATTCCTGAATCCAACATTTCCTCTTGCCAATCTGTATTCCCATCAAAATGATCTTGTCGTTTTGTTACACCAGGAACTCCAGAAAGTATAGCCTCATCATAGGCTCTATCGTCATAAATTTTATAAGTTTCCGCATCCATTAAATCATAACGAGGCAACCAGTTTAAAGTTATTTGAGAATCAAACTTAACTTTCAGTTTACCTATCCTACCTTGCTTTGTTGTAATTATTACAACTCCATTGGCAGCACGAGACCCATAAATTGCTGCAGATGCAGCATCCTTAAGAACCTGAATAGACTCAATATCTTCAACATTAACACCTAAATCATCACCTCCATAAGCTCCGTCAATAATAAACAAAGGAGCATTATTCGTCAAACTTCCTAACCCCCTAATAATAATTGAAGCACTGGAACCTGGCTGTCCACTTTCTGTAATTTTCACTCCTGAAGTCAAACCCTGCATCGATGCAACAACATCGCTTGATTTGCGATCTGATAGTGCATCTTCTTTTATTGTTGACACAGCACCAAGTAAATCCTTTTTCTTTACCGAACCATAACCAATCACAACAACCTCGTCTAATTTAGCTGCATCTTCCCCTAAAGTAACGACTATATTAGTCTGATCTCCTACAACTATTTCGCGTGACAGATAACCTATATAAGAAAATAACAATACTGAATTATCAGTTTGAAGCCTAATACTGAATTTCCCGTCGAAATCAGTTGAAGCTCCGTTACTATTACCTTTTTCAACAACATTTGCCCCTGGTAAAGGCATCCCATTTACGTCAGTTACTTTTCCATTAACAGTGACGCCACTTTGTGCATAGGTATTAATACTAACAAAAAACAGGCAAAGCATAAGTAAGAAAGCTTTTCCCAATCCTTTTTTTTGAGGATTTCTATGCTTTAAATACAAATCTGCCAACCCATGTAACTCATTCTTTTTTTGGTTTTGTTTCATGACATTTAAATATTATTTGATTATTTTTTTGGAAAGATATATAAAAATATTTAATTGCGCAATCGTTTGAGCATATTTTTAATATTCTTTAATAATTTATAATTATTACATTTTCATTTTATAAGCAATGTGAACTTCAATACCTTAATACAGAGCTCTCAAAATACTTTCTTATACAATCAAAAAACTCATTTTAAATTCATATATTTGCACAAACGTTATTTTAAATGAAAAAGATGACTAAAAAAACAACGATAAAAGACATTGCCAAAAAAACCGGCCTTTCAACCACTTCAGTTTCCAGGGTATTGAATGGAAAGTCTGAAAAATATAGAATTGCTGAAAAATCCAAACAAATCATAGAAGCAGCAGCATTGGAATTAAATTATGTGGCAAATCATTTTGCGTCTAGTTTAAAATCAGGTAAAAGCAACACCATAGGACTTATTGTACCGTCATTAAGCAACCCCTTTTTTGCGAATATTGCAAGCAATATCAATGCTGAAGTTCGAAAATACGGGTATACAACCATTATAGTTGATAGCGATGAAAACGTTGAAATAGAAAAAACCGTTTTGCAACAATTCATCGCACGCAATATTGAGGGATTGATCATTATTCCTTGCGGGAAAGAAATGGAACATATTAAAAACGTTTATGATCAAGGCTTGCCTTTGGTTCTATTAGATCGATATTTTGAAGAATTAGAAATCCCTTACGTTTCAACAGATAATTTTGAAGGAGCTTATATGGCAGCAAACTTACTCATCAACCACGGTCACAAATCTATTTTATGTATTCAGGGCATTATTGATTCTACCCCTAATAAATTGCGTGTAAAGGGATTTAAGCAGGCAATGAAAGACGCTGGTATTGAAAATTTCAAGGTAGTTGGAGATGCATTTAGTGTAGAAAACGGCTACTCAGAAACTAAAATGATGCTTCAAAATAAAGTGCGACCAACCGCAATTTTTACTTTGAGCAACACCATTGCAATGGGCTGTCTAAAGGCCCTTAAAGAAGAAAACATACGAATTCCCCAAGATATTTCACTAATAACTTTTGATGACCATTTGTATCTTGATTTTTTAGCAACACCGATTACAAGTATCGCGCAACCCGTTGAAGCAATATGTAAAATAGCATTGAAAAATCTGATATCTAACCTCAATGAAAAGGAAAAAACGGTTAAACAAGTTATTTTAAAACCCGAAATAAAATATAGAGAATCTATATCTAATATTAAAAATTGATTTATTTGATGTTCAGGTTGTTTTTCGTTTGTACTAAATCTTATTTGAACATAAATTATATATGACTGTACAGTGTATTATTTCTCAATATCAGCAATATTTCTATGGATTATCATTCGTATTACTAGATAACTCCAAGATAAATCATATAGCCAAAAATCAACTAGTGTTCCCGATTCTTCAAATAAAATAGTAACCATATATCCTCCTCCGATAAAAGGATATGTTGGACAAACCATATAATTTTCTTTAAAAAAATCAGACTTAAAATCAATATCATAATCTTTTAGTTTACGCTCAAGATATGTTAGCTTTTTATTAGCTCTTATTTCTTCAATTGTTGCGGCAACAATAGGTTCACAAGCAAGCACTGAATGTGCTTCACAATATCCAATTGCGTAAACAGTTCCAATTTTAAAATCAGCATACTCTTTGTCTGGCGTATCTCTCCATAATTCAATAGTTAGAAAACGTTTATCTATTTTATAAAAGGCAAAAGAAGTAAATGGATTTGGTAATCCCCAATTCAAAGGATTTCCGAGTTTAGCCTTTACTTCTGCGAACGTTTCCCCTAAACTTACACCAATTATATCATTTTCAAAACTTATACCCGATGGCTGTCTGCGGGCAAGAACACCATCAACTTTATCCCAATGTTTGTTATAATAAATTTGTAACCCGTGACTCCAATAGGTCTCAAAAATTCCTTCATCAGTTTCGGGTTTACCTAAAATTTTATGAGTTTGGCTTTTTGTTATACCTAACGCTAAAACTTTATTAACATCTAAATTTTGTTGAAGATTTATGGACAAATTATTATGTTCAAGTTTTTTAAAGTCGGGTTTACTTCCAATAGATGGTTTTTGGATAGTTGACTCATCATAAATGTTTTGTAAGAGTTCAATATATTTCTTTTCATAATCATTATCGTCTCTCATATCAAGATGGAGGAATGACTGAAGGAAAGTTGGGATACTTAAATGTATCTCGCTCGTTCTTAAAATAGGAATGAATTTATTATTGTGAGCAATATTTTTTGAAAATTCTGTGGTAATAATTTGATATTCATAGCCAACACCAGATGTTCTATTATCAGCCTTGATTTTATATTCTGGAGTCATTATTAGCAATACTTTTGCAGCGCTGCTAATTTTCTCCATAAAGTAATTGTTGTTCGATCCTAATTTTAAATCATACTGATCAATAATAACATCAACGCCATCAGATATCAATCTATTAGCTAAATATAATGTCCAAATTTTATGTACTTCGCTATCCCAAGAATAGTGTATAAAAACTTTTGGATTTTGATTCATTGTCGATTATTTAGGATGTTGATTACATTGCATACAAATGTTTTGTATTATGATTTGTGCGACGTAAAAATCGGAGATTTTTACGCCGTAGCAATATTATTATTGAATGTTTGTCCTTTTGAACTAAATCCGATTTGTGCATAAATTATATACAGCTTAGCTGTATTTTTATAGCAGAAAATCCAGTTCACCATTGAAAAGTTTTGAAAATGAGTGTTCAGAGTCAACCTTTTTGGAAATTAACTCGGCGTATTTTGCTTTTATATTTCCTTTACTAGATTCCGGAGCATCATGGATTTCTGTTTTAGCTTGATCCATTAACTTTTTATCGAAATTTAGATAATAATCTTCAAGTGAATCGAGTTTTAGTTCAATAAATCTGTTTCCTAGCCTGTTTCCAATTTTTTCAGCTTTCTTTTTTAATTTAGCATCATCAATATTAGAAAGGCTGTCAATTACCATAAAATATTTGTCAAAATAATATGGGTTGCACTTTATTAGAGTGTTTAACTTTTCTAACTCATATATCGTTTCAGACAAATCAGCAGCTTTACTAACTCCCGAGGCAGATACAAACTGAATATTTTTAATTATTCCTTTATTTCTTGCATCATCCAAAATAAGTTGTAGCGAATATTCTTCTAAGACGCCATAATTTTCAGGATATCCGAAGTCACTAATGTCAGCGCCTAGCATTTTACTAACAATATACGCACATTTGGAACCCTTATACCCCTCGCTAATATGAGTTTCTTCCCAAGTTTGATTGGCGAGATTGATAGAAAGTGGTTTTCCATTTTGTAAAGGATACACTTTTTGATTTGAAAATTTTGCTGCTGCGCCAATTATAAAAGGACTATGAGTAGAAATAAAAAAAAGTATTGTCTTTGCAAATTCAGACTTTGTGCTTTGGAAAATTGAATCAAGTATCGCAGGAATCTCTTTTTGAAAATTTGGGTGAAGGTTGTTCTCAGGTTCCTCTATAATGAAGACATTTATCGATTGTGTGTTAGTAATATTCTTTATCCACTCTGTTAAATTCTTTTTGAAATTATGTTTTGCACGTAAGCCATCAGCAATAAATGTTGGGTCAATTGTTCCTAATTCATTTTCAAAAATTAATCTGCCATTATCTTGGTTAAATGGGTCACTTTGATCGATAAATTTTTTTGCGATAACTTTTTGATTTCCAGTTTCTTCTAAAAAATTATTAAAATTTTCGAGTGACTCTGCATTTCCAACTCCTATTGTTGTATTTATTTTTGATTCTCCTCGCAAATTATTCCTACCCTTTTCGTTCTCAATATTTGAAATTATGAGATGAATGCCTAAAGGTAAATCACCTCTATTTTCCGTTTTATTTGGATTTTCTTTATTCCAGAACAGAAATCCGGTCCGATTGTCTACGGAAAAATTCACAATGCTTTCAGGACCAAAAAAATGTCGCGAATTTCCTCCATCGTTTAAATAAGAAAGAGCATTTAATATACTTGTTTTTCCACTACCATTTTCACCAACAAAATAGTTAACATAATCAAAATTAGTTAGTGTGATTTGCTCGTTAATTCTTTTAAATTTTTTAATGGTTAATTCTGTTTTCATCTTTTTGCAATAAATGTTGAAAAAATTACAGCTAACTTGTTTTGTATCAATAAAAATTGGTTCTTATCATTAAAATGATAATATAATATTGTATTCTTATTTAGGATTGAAAGCAATTTTTCAAGATGACTAAATTAAGCAAAATAAGGTTGCACCTTGCCCATAAACCTTATCAGGCTCCTTCACACATTAATCGGTTCCTTTTTCTCCCACAACCTAGCAGCTATTTATATCATTTTAGTTGTTTTTTTATTTCAATTCCTTTCTCTGTAATAAGGTACTTTTGCTTAGGATGATTCGGGCTATCCGGATATTTCATTTCGATTATCGCATCAGCTAAAGCTGGCTCCAAATAATTTTCTCTAAAGTTACCCTCATGTTTTAATTCCAGTGCTTGTTGCATTTCCTTTCTACTCATTTCCCCTTCCATTACTTTTAACAGATTTCGAACTTCTACGGAAGTACTGCGGAGGTTCTGCGGTACTTGGTCGGAACTTGGTCGGAGCTCAGTCGGTATTTGGGCGGAGCTTGGTCGGTAAACTATGGCCTTAAACTCGTCTTTTTGCTCAAAATCAGGCTCTTGAAGATTATTTTCTCTTGCAATACGGATGATGTCGGCGGTACCCGTACCCAATCGTTCAATATATCCTTTCAGATACATTGGCTCTGCCAAAAGCGGATTGGCCGGTACAGAAGTATGTAAGGTTTTTAGTTTTTCTATGGTCCAGCCCAGCGGTAAAGCACCTGGATTGATAACTTCCAAACGGTCGCTAAATAACATAACTTGAATACTACCGTTGTTGGTATAATCTCTATGTGCGACAGCATTAACAATTGCTTCTGTCACTATTTCTTTTGGGATTTCATATTTTCCCGGAATGGAAATTTCTTGAGAGCGAGTTCCAACACTGTAGTCTAATTTAGACAATATAAAATCTACGGCTTGATCTACCAATTCAAAAACATCACCTTTGAATACTTTGTAGGATGGAATAGGTTTTTCTACGATGGTTCCGTGAAAATGGACACATCGCACTTCTGAATTGATAAAAAAACGTTGGGGTTCTTTTCCAAAAAGCAGTATTGCTGCGTTTGTAATCCTGTTTTCCTTCATCAAATTGAGATGCACTAAAACATCTTCAATAGCAGCCGATTCTTGTAATTTAAAGCCCCTTCTAGCTCTGGCTGTTTTTACAAAATCAAGCACCTTGCTTTCGTCTATATCTTCTAAAGTTGCCGAAGGATCTAAGGAAGCGTCAAAAGGGCCTACACGAATTAACTCTTTCTCTATCAAATAATTTACTAAAGAAGCATAAACTGCAGTTTTCAATTCGTCGATCGTAGAAAAACGTTTTCTGATCAATGCTAGCTGTGCTTTTTGAATAAAAGCATTTTGCTTATCGTTTCGTTCCTGAGCATTATGACTGGTTAAGAAAATTAATCTGGTTTTATGGTGTAGTGTTGCATGGTCAAACTCTCTTTCTGTTGGAGATATTCCCTCTGCATCTTCAAAACCATATTTTGTACCTAACAAGCCTAAATATACAGGACATTGTTGCACTTCGTTTAAATAAATGGTATCTGTTCGTTGGTCTATCGCGGGTAAACGTTCAAAAAGAAACGGATCGAAAAACCGACCCAACAAAGGATCTGACAAAATGTATTCAAACAACATTTGCCTTTCCTCGGAAAACTCTGCCTGTACACTGCTTATGAATATTTTGATTTTTGCCATTTACATATTACAATTTAATTCTTTACTAATTTCAATTAGTTTCATAGATTTTTCGAACGTTGTAAATCGTTTGCTGAATGTTTGTCGGTTTGTTATTTAGTTTAAATGTAAGCATAAATTTTATGAGGTGCTGAGGGTAGTACTTTATTTATCTGCTGTATTTACTATGAACTTTGCTCTTTCAAGCAATTCATCAAATGTTATTATTTCAATATCTTTAATACTCTTTCTGTAAAGTTCAAAAGAACTAAACTTTTCTTTATTTACTCCGTGTTCTGTTTCAAATTCCTTAAGTGAACCAACCAATAAAAACGATTTTGGTCGATACATAAAAACTTCTTCACCTGTTGGATTTCCAACTTCATCAGTGGGTTGAACTTTGTTTATTAGGTTTTCTAATGAATTTTGTACTGTTTTTTGGATTTGAGAAATTCCTCCTGAAAGTTCATTTGATGGAGGAAATACGTTAGGTCGATATGGAGCATTTAATAATTTTGTATTGTGAGTTTTGATTTCCGCAAAACATAGGTAACTAACTATTCCTTTTGATTTCATTAGGGCATCTATTCTTTTACCTCTATGAACAATGTCATAGCCAGCAACTACTTGCTCTAATTTCTTATTTTCAAGTGGAATGTTAATAATGTATTGTAATCCATAACCGAAAATCCAAGTATTTTCTTCGAAAAAAAATTGCCAAAGCGCTTCGTCTTTTGAGATCTCCAACCGTTTTTTTTCTAAATCAAAAAAACCTTCTTGGGTTAAAAGTTTCTCAAAATAGTCAAGTTGTTCCTTTTTGTAAACAAGGTTTAAAATATCATCTTGAGTTATGTTTTCGTTTAGAACTTCTTTAAAAAGAGTTTCATTATCTTTATAAATTTTATATGCTTGTTCTTTTGTAAGGGTTAATTTTTTTAAATCATCATCTTTTATACTAAATCCATTTTTATCCTCGATGTTAAGCTCCTTAATACTTTTAATGAAATCAACAAGTGATTTTATTTCATTACCTCTAAATGAGAAATAAACTTTATGAGGAGAACCAGATTCCGTTGTGAACTTTTGAATATTTAAAATATAAATACCTCTTTCGTTTTCCAAAAATTTGGCGGTGATTTCTTGTCTTCCATTAGGAGTAATACGAAGTTTTACTTCTTTCTTCTCAATAAAAAAACCAAATTCATTTTCCGAATCAATAACTTTAGAAGCATACCTAATAGGCGTTATTTTATCTATTATCACACCATTTTCAACTTCAGGACTTTTAGATTCTATTCTTTTTGATATATAGGTTTTATCAGGAACTTTTCCTTTATGGTATTTATATTCATTATTTTCAAAATCCTCTTCCATAATTTTTGATTTTCCGTATTACCCATAACTTGTTATATCCAAACAAATATAACTTTTTAGCATAAATAATTTCTTCTACTATTGTAAGTATTTAGTATGCGTTTATTCCTTTTATAAAACAGACTTAAATATTCTATTTTACTCAATTTCTATTTTATCAATTTCTTTCATGAGCCTGTTGGTTTCTGACAAGGCAACAATAATTTTTTGATAATGCAATATATCCTCAAAGTTTAAAGTTCTTCCTTTTCGGTCTTTCAGCCATTTTTGGGCAGGTTGATAACCTCCAATATAAAATTCCCAAGCAGTTAATGGTACATTTGAAAAATATTGAAGTTCTCCATTTTCAGAATGGGTTGTTTTGTCGTAATTGATATAAACTTTGTTGTCCTGATACATAATTTTTCCCACTACATTATCGCCATTTATTGGATATTGGGTGATATAATCTTCCACAATTGGGCTTTCTAATAAATGTATTTGACGTATTTCTCCGCCCAATTTTACCAATTTCCAAAAAGTTTTTTCGTCTTTTGGATAGGGTACACGTGGGAAATCTATTTTTAGAAACTCTTTGTATTTCTCTCTGTATGTTGGCGAATGTAAAACGGCATAGATATAATCTAAAATATCAATAGGAGCAAAGGTGTTTTTGGTGGTTTCTTTTTCGTTGGTAAATGTTAAACTTAATTTTTCAGCTATTTGCTTTACTATTTCAGCATTTAGGTTTGGTGTTCTTTCTTTTGTTTGTTCTATGGTTTGTTGACTATTATTTTCTGGATAGATATACAATGGGAAAATTGAGGATAAAAACCTATCACTTAATCTTGCATCTGCCAAAGAATCAGTAATAAATAAACTACTGTAATTCTTTTCCTTATTAATCCTGATAGATGCTAAGCCTAAATTTTCACAACCTAAAAAATTACACATTATTTTCGCTCTACTTCTTTCTATTAGTTTAGTGTCCCAATAAATATATTTCTTATCAAATGGCCTGTATGAAATCGTTTTTATTAATTCCGAATTACTTTGGATATTGTAATGGCTTTGAACATTAGACAGAAGAGTTTCTTTATCGTTATTAATTAATGTCTTGTCATTTGCGGTTACGATACCTGCGGTATTCAAATTGAATAATTCAGTTATTTGTAATCCTTTGTTATACTCATCTTGTTCTTGAAAATTTTTATTTACAAAATAATAATTTGGAGATATGTTATCTAATATGATATATGGAACACTTTTGATAGAATTTTTAATTAAGAAATCATATTTAGCTTCTCTTTTACCATAAAGGTCATAATGTAAAATTTCTCCTAAATCATTTGCTTTTTTCTTTCCAGATTTTACAAATAAGTTAATTGAAACTCCTTGTTCAATATCAAACACATTTATATCAGGCGAGCCATCGGGACAAGTTTCTTTTTTCTTACTATTTCCGTGTAAATCAATCGTATAAATTTTATCATATGTTTTAAGCAAATTCCAACGCATTCCTCTAAAAGTAGGATTGTCTAAAAAGCCGTGAGGGTTGATAAATGCCAAAACACCACTTCCGTTTTTCTCAATAAAATGTTGCCCATAACGTAAGAATTTTACATAATCATCATTTATCCATTTTGGATTGCGTTCTTTTAGTTTTTCTTTACCTCCTGGTTCTTTTTTGTAGTCGTCCATTAGGCTCATAATCCATTCACCTTTATTGGCACTTTCACCTTTATATGGTGGATTTCCAATAATACACATTACGGGTGTATCGCGTTTTATATAATTAGCTTCGTTGGCTTCGGTGCTTAACCAATTAGCAAATAAAGTACCCGTATCTGGGTGAAATTCTTCTAAACTGTTGGTTAAATAAACGCGTGTTCGTTGGTTTAAAGTGGGTTTAAAGCCAGTTTCTTTTAACAATAAATCGATTTGTAAATGCGCCATGGCGTAACTTGCCATTAACAACTCAAAACCATTTAAACGTGGGAGCAAATCATTTTCAACATAACTGCTCCAAATACCTTCTTGTCCTTTAAACTTTTTATGTACGTGTTTAATTACTTCGGCCAAAAACGTTCCCGTGCCCGTTGCAGGATCTAAAATTTGTACTTTGTGTACCTCTTGTTCAACTTGTTTGTAACCCGTTTTAAAGTTTTTATCGGCTATTTGCGTGTTAACTTTAATCTTGGTTTTGGAAGTGTCTGCCAAACCTTGCGGTAAATCAAACTCGGTTTTTAAAATATCATC
>JAGXIK010000116.1 GCA_024635715.1 Gillisia sp. | reverse complement strand
GCTCTCTTTAATCAGGTTCCTAGACTAGGTAAAATTTCAAGATCTGAGATCTTGAATAAAGGCGCTATTCTTACTCGAAATCAGAAAGAAGCTTACGCGAAAGTTACCTACGAATGTAAACATGGAATCTTTAGTTCACAATGGAGTATTTCCACCAATAGAAATGAAAAATTGCGGGAATATGAAATGGAAATTTCTTCCGTAGAAGAGGGATCTATTTTAGACTTAAAGAAATCTGATGTTCCCGGTAAAAATGAAGAATTAATTGGGCTTAATTACAATCAGTTTATAAAATCTGTGGTTTTGGCTCAGGGAGATTTCGCACAATTTCTTAGGGCGAAAAAGGATGAACGAGGGGAATTATTAGAGAAGATAACCGGCACCGGTGTCTATAGAAAACTAGGAATAAAAGCTTTCGAAAAATTCAGAGCCAGTAATGCGGATATCAAAGAGCAGCTTTTAAATATTAAACGAATTGAAGAGGAATTACTAAGTCAAGAAAATCAAGAAACTTTTAAAAAGGAATTTGAGCAGAAAAATAGTTTTTGTGAGCCCTTAACTAAGGAAGTTAAACTTAAGGAAGAGCAACTAAAATTAAAGAAAGAAATACTTTCTCAAACTTCAGCAGTAGAAAAAACTAAGCTTCAGCTCGATCAAGCTTCACAAAAATTAAAATCTTTTGATATTACTAAAGGTCTGCAATTATCCAAACATGAAAAACTTATTTCCGTTTCAGAAGACCTAAGAAATTGGAAAATATGGTCTACAGAAATTGCTTCTTTAGATAAGGAACTCGAATTGCTTCAACAGAAAAAAGAAAAGAATACAGAGGATCTTTACACCCAGCTTACTAACATTCAGGAATTCACTAAAAAGCCTTTAACAGCTAAAGAAGTTCCATCAGGCTTAGAACAATTTAGTAATCAAGTGAGCAGCCTGCTTGAGGAACGGAATAAAAAAGGAGCGGAATGGAAAAACTTACAACAACTACTTCGAGTAGAGTTGAAAGAAGTTGGCTTACCAATTTCAGATTCGCCAGAAGAAGATCTTCAAAAACTTAAAAGTTTAAAACAAAATTCAGCGAAAATAATTGAAGATCTCAAATATAAACTGAAAGATTTTCAGCTTGTAGATCTAACTAAGGAAAGATCAACCATTAGAAAGAGCCTAGAAGAAACCCGGGCAGCTAAAGATTTTAAATTAGAATTGCAGCAATTACTTTCTTCCCATGCTGAAAAATTAAAAGAAAAGGCACAACTCCTTCCTATTTTTAAAGACTTGCCTAACAAAATAGGGCTGTTAGATTCTAGAACAACTATTGAAAGTAAAAATCTTGAGAATTTAGAATTACAAAAAGAGAATTTGTTAATGCGCGCTCAACTAGAAGATTATCGTAATAAACTGATAAACAACGAGCCTTGTCCGCTTTGTGGAGCCTTGTATCATCCTTACGCCAAACATCTCCCGAAAGACAACGATCAGCTTCAGCTGCAGATTGAAGCAGCTAAAAATAGTTTAATGACCTCTACCAAGGAATTGGCAACCTTAAATTCTGAGTTGAACTTGGCAACTTCAAGATTAAAAGTTTTAGACGCTGAAATCCATGAACTGGAAGAAAAAATATCGTCTAAAAAAGAGCTATTTACTGCAACTTTTAAAAACTATAAAATAGATGAAAAAGTAGATTGGGATACTAAGATCTTATTTTTTGAAGAGCAACTTGATAATTTGGAAGCCTACGAAAAGGAACATACCAATTTCCAAAAGATAGAGAGAGGTATTCCGATTCTTAAAGAAATGCAGAAAATTCTAAATGATGGCAGCAAATTAAAACAGGAATTATCCAAACTTTATGCTGGAACAAATATCCATGCAGATTGTAGAGAATTAGAGGGTAAATGGATCCAATTAAACCAACAAAAAGGGCATCTAGCTGAAGTGTTTAAAGTAAGTGAGGTTAAAAGAGACGATTTTAAAGGCAAGATTACAGAGTTGGAACCACCACTTTTAAATGAGCTACTAGAAAAAGGTTTTTCCACTATTTCCGAAGCAATTGCAGCATTATTAAGTGATAGTCTATTTAACGACCTAAGAACAGAGCGGGATTCCTTACGTACAGAGATAGCATCGGCTACCACTACCTTAAAAGTGATATCTACACAATTAGAGCAGTTAAAAGCTAAAGATGTAGTAGCAACTACAGATCTGCTTCAGCAAGAGTTAAATACAAAACAGCGGCAGTTAAAGTCTCTTCAAGACGAAAGCAAGGAATTGGAACGTGTATTAAAAAACCATGAAGATTCTTTAGCAAAATTACAATCTATAAGACTTAACATTGCCGAAAAAGAGAAAAAAACCAAGCGCTGGACTTTGCTAAATGAGTTGATAGGTGATGCAACAGGGAAGAAATTCAATGATTTTGCGCAAGACCTTACCTTATCTCAATTGCTACATTTAGCAAATATTAGACTGAAAGATCTTAGTGATAGATATCTTATAGACAAGCCTACCACCGATGAGGATGACGGATTAGTAGCTATAGACCAGCATATGGGTGGCCAACGCCGCTCTGTAAAAACCCTTTCTGGCGGAGAAACCTTTATTTTAAGTCTTTCCCTCGCTTTGGCACTAAGTGATCTGGCTTCCAAAAATGTGGAAATAAATAGTCTGTTTATAGATGAAGGTTTTGGGACGCTGGATCCAGAAACACTGGATCAGACATTAGATACTTTGGAACGATTACAAGCAGAATCTTCTAAGACCATCGGTATAATTAGCCACGTAGATTCTTTAAAAGAACGAATAGCAACTCAGATAAAGCTCACCAGAAACGGACAAGGCTATAGCACCTTGGAGGTTGTTGGTTGAGGTTTGAGGTTTGAGGTTTGAGGTTTGAGGTTTGAGGTTTGAGGTTTGAGGTTTGAGGTTTGAGGTTTAGAAAATAAAAAAAGTTATAGGTATATTTATCCTTTTCAATTTATAACCGAAATGGCCAAAAAAGGAGCTCAAAAGAACACTCAGAATAAAGCAAAACACACCAAGCTTCTAAATAGAAAGAAGAATAAACTTCGTAAAGAAAAGGAGGCGCATAAAGAACGCCTAAAAGCTATAGTGAATAAAGCAAAAGAGCAGAAAAATAATGACATCAATATATAATTACCCTATATAAGTTTTGGATAATTGCTTTTTGTTAATTGTCATTCATAAACCTAATCATTTCCTGATATCTATTGTTCCACGGCCAGAGAAATTGAGTCATCATTGGGATATGCTTCTTATCTAAAAGTATTGGTTCCAAATCTGGTTGAAATGGTTTTAATGCTTCCAAAAATCTTTTGTTTGCCACCCTAATAGAAGGATAGGTTTTCTCACCAACATACATCATGATCTCTGGAGTGTTTTCAGACACATAAAAGATTGGGGAAGCTTTTTTCCATACTTCTGGATCACTGCTCCAAGTGCTAAGATAATTATCTGTAGTTGTTGGCGGATATTGTTGTAGATAGTGATGCATATCCAGACCGGCGGCATCATTTAAGATTATTCCAGAAATAGAAGATGGTTCAATTCCATATTCCTCATTCATTACCGCTAAAGCAACAAGATGTCCTCCGGCAGAATGGCCTGTTAGAAACAACTTCTTTGGATCTCCTTTGTAATTAGCTATGTTTTCTTGCGTCCACTTAATCGCTTCAGCAATTTGAGCGGTCATCTCCGTATAATCTGCTTCAGGACTTAGGGTGTATCCTACAATAACGGTGGTTATCCCTTTTTTAGCGAAATTTTTTCCGTAGAAATCATACAATTCTTTATTCCCACTATTCCAGTTTCCTCCGTGCACAAAAACTAACACTGGATTCTTTTGATATTTAGATTTCTTGGAACTGAAGACGTTTAAACTTGGCTGAGTACTACTCTTTAAAGTAGTTTGTAGATAGGAAACATTTTCGATCTTTTGTACACTACAACCAATCAAAAAAAAGCTCATTAGAAGAAAAAGTGAAGGAATTGCAATTCGCATTTTGTGTTCTATTTTATTAATCAAAATTATACTAGAATACTTAACCCAGCTTTTATTGACTTTAGATAACTGGAATCTCTTTGGCTGCAAATTAGGCAATTTTATAAATTAAAATGATTTAAGCATTTAATTGAATTTCAAACCATAGGGATCTTTTTCTCGTATATAGATGACAAAAGAAAAAATATCATAAAGATCATATGAAGAAATAGTGAGCCGATTGCAGTTTACATTTCTATACTAAAATTTTTGAATGAAATTTTTAGAGAGCACTTATCCAATCTTTAATCGAAAAAATTAGATAGGGTAATCTTTTGTTAAAAATCAACTGAATGCCCAAATTAAGAATAAAGAATTCGTTTATTTGGAATTCAGAATGTTTAATCTTTTAACTCAATAATTAAACATGGAAAAAATCAAACTCTTTAGCTTACTATTTATGTCCACAATATTATTTGTGAATTGTAGTAACGACGATGACGCGATGCAAGAAGTAATTGTAGAAGGACCAAGTGCTACGGCAAATACAAAATCCTACAACCTATCTTCTGTATCAGACCCCAACATCTCAGGGACTGTAACAGTTACAGAATTTACAGATAGTACTATTCAATTAGATTTGAATCTCCAAAATACTGCAAGTAGCGGTCTTTATCCTGCGCACGTGCATTTTAATACGGCTGCTGAAGGTGGCGATATAGCAGTTAGTTTAGAAGCAATAGATGGAAGCACCGGAAAAAGCTCTACTAATTTTGCAACTTTAGATGATGGTACAGCCATCTCCTATTCTGAATTTTTGAATTTTGATGGTTACGTAAATGTTCATTTAAGTCCAGAAGATTTAGGAACGCTGGTAGCGCAAGGCGATATAGGACAAAATGAATTAACAGGAGAAACCAAAACCTACGATTTAGGAAGTGTTGCTTTTGAAGATATTAGTGGAAATATTACTTTTTCCAAGAGAAAAAATGGCGATGCTTTAGCCTTAGTAGACTTGGAGAATACAACAGCTGGAGCTATGTGTCCTGGACACATCCATATGAATACAGCTGCAGAAGGTGGAGATATTGTAGTTACTTTAAATCCTGTAAATGGTGATACTGGTGTTGGAAAAACTAATATTGATGCTTTCGATGATGGATCAAGCTTTAATTACGAGGCTATTTTAGTTTACGATGGTTATGTAAATATTCATCTTAGTGCAGAGGAATTAGGAACTTTGATCGCTCAAGGTAATATTGGTTCTAATGAAGGTGAAGATGAAAATGCTTCTGCAACTTCTTTTAATGTAACTAATACTGGAACAACAGCATATATATTCAATGGTGGAAGCTTCTCAGATGCAAATAACCCTGAACTTACTTTAAAGCGTGGCGAAACCTATGAATTTGTTGTAAATGCTTCCGGACATCCTTTCTATATTAAAACTGTTCAGGGGAACACCAACTCCAATGCCTATAACAATGGTGTTAGTAATAATGGCGCACAGCAAGGAACCGTAACTTTTACAGTACCCGCAGATGCCCCAGACACATTATATTATAATTGCCAGTTTCATAGTTCTATGACTGCTAAGATTACTATTATTGATTAATTAAATACCTTATAAAAAGTAAAACCTCGAAGAATTTTAAATTTCTTAGAGGTTTTTTCTTAAAAATGAGTTTCATTACTAGTAATTCTACATCTAAAAAAAGATTGATAAGCACTAACATTTAAACAATAAAAAATATGTCTAATCTAAATCTTGATGAAATTCCAAATCAAAAAGAAAAAACAGCAATTGTTACTGGCGCTAATGCCGGACTGGGTTTTGAAACTACATTGGAACTAGCAAAAAAAGAGATTAAAGTTATAATGGCATGCCGTAATTTGAATAAGGGAGAAAGCGCCAAAGATGAAATCTTGAAACAAGTTCCAAAAGCCCAGTTGGAGGTTATGGAAATAGACCTAAGTGAATTAGATTCTGTTCGAGAATTTGCGAAGTCTTTTCTTGCAAAGCATAGTAGTTTAAATCTATTAGTAAATAATGCCGGGGTGATGATGCCACCTTATCAAAAAACTAAAGATGGGTTTGAGTTGCAGATGGCTGCAAACTATTTTGGGCACTTCTTATTAACCGGATTACTAATAGATATAATTACAAAAACTAAAAATTCTAGAATCATATCTCTTAGTTCCATTGCACACAGAAATGCTTCCATCAACTTTAAGGATATGCAAAGTGAACAAAAGTATTCGAAATTTGGTGCATATGGTCAGAGTAAATTGGCTTGTCTTATTTTCTCTAAGGAATTGCAACGAAGATTGGAAGCTAACAAAAAACCGAATTCCATTTCTGTTGCTGCTCATCCTGGTGCTTCTAATACAGAATTGGCTAGACATTTACCAAAACTGGCCACCATACTTCTAACTCCTTTCCTACTGTTAGTTACACATTCTCCAAGAAATGCAGCTAAACCAACTTTATTGGCAAGCTTGGGTAAGGATGTAGATGGAGGCGATTATTATGGGCCACAAGGATTCATGGAAATGAATGGTAATCCTGGATTGGCAAAAGCTGAATCTCAGGCTTATGATGTGCTCACAGCAAAAAAATTGTGGGAAGAGTCTGAAAAATTAACCGATATTGAATTTTTGAATTATTAAAAATTTGATTTCCAACAATTGAAGAAAATATTAAAAAATTAGTCGCCAAAAGAGAAAACCAGAATAGGGGAATTATTACAAACCTTGGCTTTAAAATATTATCCCCTCGTCACAACAACTAATTTAAAACACTCAGCTAGTAACTGAAAATCTGAGAATTTGAATTTTTAGATCTCAAAAAAGAATCAGTACCAAATAACTTTTTTAAGCATACTCCAACTGATCAAAATAAAACAGGTTTTTCTCGCCATGCTTCCGCAAATAACTATTTAATATTTTATGGGTATGAAAAGTGGATTCTTGAAGTTTTAGAAAAGGCTCATAATCTTCAATGGATGCTATTTGAACTTGAGAATCTAAGAAACCATAACCTTGATATCTTCCCTCTTTCACTAAAATAAAAGCATCCTCTTCAAAATGTCTTCCTTTTTCCCGGATCACATACGTAGGTTTTTCTTCGCCTAAACTATTTATAGCTTCAGTCACTTTTAGATTATAATCTGATACAGACTCAGTGCCATCACAAACCCCTTCACAATTCTTCAGCTTATAATGTGAGCAT
>JAGXIK010000017.1 GCA_024635715.1 Gillisia sp. | reverse complement strand
GTTTAAATCTTCTGAAATGGAGAAATATATGACTGAGGCTAGAAAAAAGGCAGTTTTAAATGCTAAAAATAAAGCTTCAGAATATGCTTCATCACTGGGTCAATCAATAGGGAAGGCCATTAGCATTAGTGAAGGGCAAACAAACAATTTTCCTCCTATGTATAGAATGAATGAAATGAAAATGAGCTCAGATTCTGCAGAACAACAGGAAACTTTAGCTCCCGGAGAAATGGAAATAAATGCACAAGTTACAGTGGCGTTTGAATTGAAATAATTCTTATGTTTTGAATAAAATAAAAAAGGCTTCTGATTTTTCAGAAGCCTTTGTATTTTCACCTTAGTTTTGTCTCATTGAGCTTGTCGAAATGTGCTTTTCATTTTGAAAGAAACTTCGACAGGCTCAGTTTGACATTAAGTTTTGTCACATCGAACATGTCGAATGTGCTTAAATAAATTACTTCCTAAAAAGTATAAGTTACAGAATTTCACTTATTGATAGTTGTCACATTGAGCTTGTCGAAATGTGCTTTTCTAATTGAAAGAAACTTCGACAGGCTCAGTTTGACATTTAATTTTGTCACATTGAGCTTGTCGAAATGTGCGTAATAAAGTTATTTCTCTATTAATTCCTTAACCTTAGCTTCTAAAGCATCACCTCTAAGATTTGTAGCTACAATAACCCCATTTTCATCCAACAAGAAAGCTGCGGGAATGGCTCTTACATTATATAATTGTGCCACAGGATCATTCCAAAATTTTAGATTAGAAACCTGGTTCCAAGTTAGATTATCCTCTTCTATAGCCTGTATCCATTTGTCTTTTTGGCCTTCTCTATCTAAAGAAACTCCTATGATATTGAAGCCCTTATCATGGTATTTATTATACACTTTTACAACATTCGGGTTTTCTACTCGACAAGGCTTACACCAAGCAGCCCAAAAGTCAATTAAAGTAACTTTACCTAAGACATCTTTAAGAGCAATTTCTTCACCTTGTGGATTTGGAGCAGTAAACTCAGGAGCTTTACTGCCTATTCCGGTAACGCTTCGTTTATCTATGTCATCTTTTAGCATTTTGGCGATTGATGTTTGTTTCAGATTTTCAGAAAGTCCCTCAAAAAGTTCTTTTACCTCATTTGCCGGTGCTCCTACATTTATCATATCTGTAAGAACTAAAAGTGCTATAAAATTTTCAGAATTTTCCTTTGCTATCTTTTTCTTATATGCTAGGTCGCTATTTCTAAGTCCTTCTTCTTCTTTTTGAAGATTTGCCATTGCAGTGGAATCCTTTGTAGTTGTAGCTTGTGTTCGAAGGTCTGTTCTAATGGTCATTACCTTTTTATTCAATTCTTTAATATGGGCTAAATAATCATATAAAAGCTTGTTTTCTTTTCCACCTTTAACAATGGATGTTGGAAGACTGTCTTTATATACTTGGAATTCTATAGGCTCATTTTCCGAAATAAATAAGACATTTCCTCTAACCCCATCAACCGTTAGGAAGTTTAAATTCGAATTTGTAACCTCAGGCAGATCTAGAGTAAATTTTTCATCTTTGACTACTACAGAATCTATTTTTATAGGCTGATTATTTGCATCTAATTCCGATAGATAAATCATTTTTCCATCTTCGATATTTTTAATATCTCCCGATATGGAATATCCTTCTTTTTCCTTGTTGCAACCAAGAACGGTAAGTACTGCTATAGCTATTAAAAGTCTTTTCATTTAAGTTTATTTTAAGCAAAAATACATAACTCACCTTGGATAGTTTAAATAAGTTTGTAAAAAAATGTTAATTTCAAGGACAGATAAGTTGCAAGCTAAAAGAAATAGTAATTTTAAGCTTCAAACAAGATTATGAAAAATCAGCTTCAGGATTTTCCTTTAGATATAAAAATAAGTTTCCATAAGATTATAGAAGAATACAGGCATCTTTTAGATGAGGAGCAAAGTAGTATTTCTAAAGAATATATGGTAAAAGTTTTAGATTATGTTTCTTCCTTCCCTAAACTGGAAGAGGGAATTGATGACCCTAATGATTTGAATAAATTTAAGGATGTAATCAAGATCTTGTTAGATGAACTTTTTCCGAAGATATTATCCAAAAATGAAATCAAGGCAGCTTCTTTGCCATTTCATAATTTGATCTTTAATACCTCTGCGCGATTTAAAAAAATTCTTGAAAAAGCAGGGGACGATTATGAGCTTTCCATGCGGAATCTGGATGAAGATATGTACTATATATATGGTTGTATCCTTATTCTTAATCATCATTACGGTTATAAAATAGATTTTTCTAGACCTTTATATTATGATATTCCAGATGAAACTGGAATTTTGAAGCATTATAGGATCGCTTTAAATGCGGATTTTATTGATATTGAAAAAGGGGAAAATGCAATAGATATCACGGAAGATGATGTAGATCTTTTGATCCAAAATATTGACGATGTAGAGTTTTGGAAAAAGAAATTTCCACCATTAAGTTGGATCTTTAAAGGTTTCGTAATTGTTAATTTAACCGATGTAACAGTAGACGATGCGATCTCTGATCTAAAAACAACACTACTTCATAAAGAATCTTCCGATGAAGAAGAATTATTGAAATTTCAAGAAATCTTTCAATCCATTTATAGACTTCCAGACATAAGAGTTGGTTTTACAGTATTCAATAAGGACAGGATGGTCTTTGAACGAATGGATAACCAAGATTCTTTTAGTTTTATACTTAGTAATAAAGAAGAAAATGAATGCACAAAGAGTGTTTGCAATGAAATATTTAAAAAGCTAATAGAAGAACAAACCTATTTTGCAATTACCAATGTGGAACGCTATGCAAAAGAATCGAATAATAATTTGTTGTCAAAAAATCTTCTAAAGAATAATGTGATGAGTTGTATTCTTGCTCCCATTGCTGTAGAGAACAATGTGTGGGGTATTTTGGAATTGGTTTCTTATAGAAAGAACGAATTGAACAGTATTAATGCAATTAAGCTGGACGATATATTACCGTATATAGTTACCTCTGTAGAAAGAAATAGAAGTGAGTTCGAAAATAAAGTAAAAGCAGTAATACAAAGTGAGTGTACTTCTATACACCCAAGTGTTTTATGGATATTTGATAGAGAAGCAAAACAATTTATTAAAGATCTAAATAAAGATGGCTTAGCTTCCTTTAAAGATATAGCCTTTAAAGATGTATATCCAATTTATGGGCAAATAGATATTGTTGGCTCTTCTGATGCTAGAAATTCTGCGATCCAGGACGATCTGATGCATCAGTTGGAAGAGATAGAACATATTATTGATAGAGCATATCAAATAGAAAATATGCCAATTTACGATCAGGTAAGGTTTAGGATTACGGACTTTAAAGAAGACCTTCAGGATACTTTAAATGCCTCCAGCGAACAGCGGGTTTTTAATTTGCTTCAGAAAGAAGTAAATCCATTGATGCAACATTTAAGTAGTCAGTCTGATGACTTGAAAAAATTAGTAGATAATTACCAAAAACAATTAAATCCTGAAACTGGAATCATCTACAATCATCGTAAAAATTATGATGACACGGTGCAGCGAATTAACAGGACAATGGCCAGATTACTTGATAAAAAACAAGTGGAGGCTCAGAAAATATACCCACACTATTTTGAACGTTATAAGACCGATGGAGTAGACCATAATATTTATATTGGAGCTTCCTTAACCAATAATAAGCCTTTTAATGAGGTGTATTTGTACAATCTTAGATTATGGCAGCTCGCCACAATGTGTGAGATGGAAAACAAGTTCTATCAGCTACAAACAAACACTCCAATTCAATTAGATGCTGCTTCTTTAATATTGGTGTTTAACAGCACTTTGTCTATTAGATATAGAATGGATGAAAAGAAATTTGATGTGGACGGCACTTATAACGCACGTTATGAGATCATAAAAAAACGAATTGATAAGGCTTTTATTAAAAACACGGAAGAGCGAATCACTCAAAAAGGAAAGATCTCTATTGTTTATTCTCAAAGCAGTGATGAGCGAGAATATTTAAGGTATATCAAATACCTTCAGATCAAGCAATACCTTGGGGAAGAAGTGGAATTATTGGAATTGGAGGATGTGCAAGGAGTTATTGGGTTAAAAGCGATCCGGGTAAATATTTTATATCACCCGGATGATAATGCTTTTGATAAAGCGATCAATTATGACGGCCTTATAGATTATTTAAGATAAAAAGCGATTACAAAGCTTAATACTGAAGCTATAATTCCTACCATAAATACGGTATAAGTAAGTCTTAAGAGCATGTATTTTCTATGCAATACTTTTCCCAAAAGAAAGAGGTCGAGCATAAGAGATTCATATACATAATCCTTATCCTTAATTATTTCGTTAATTCCCCATTTAAACTGGTCGAAGGGCATTTTATGAAAATTCCCGAAAAATAACAGATTCACATCTCTACTTTCTACTTGTTCTTTAGTGAACTCCCCTGTGGTTACGTTTGGTCTTGTAGACATTATAGATAAAATAATAGAAGCTACACTAAAGATCACCAAGATCAAGGTTGGGATCAATAAATGCTTATTGGTAACTGCATCTAACTTTGGGATGATATTCGCTAAGGCAAGTGAAATAATAATGGCATTTACAGAAAGCAAAATGTTTGCTTTGGTATCTGCTATATCACTTAATTTTATATGATTTCGAAGGGTTACCCTAAACAAACTTTGAATACTTCTTTCAGGATTATTGTTCTTATATTCTGCTTTAAGACGTGCTTTGGTTTCTTCTTTCTCTAGTTTTTTAACCTTCTTAGTCTGTTTTTCTAATAATTCTGAAAGATTATTGTCTTTACCTTCCTTCCATTTCTGTGAAGCATAATCGGTAAAGTATTGATGTTTATCTGTAAACAAGGTGACATTCTCGGCTAACCATTCCTCTGAGGAATAATTATGGATGTTTAATAGTTGTAATTCTTGCCTTAATAACTCACTGGTTTCATCAAAATATTCTTTAGCTATATGAGAACAGTCTGCATCTCTAATAATTTTCTCCAATTTAGTTTCTGGAATATTTTCAAATTTGGTTGCCATAATGCATTTTGATACCATTTCTATAGTATCATTATCTACATTATTATCCTGTAAAAACTGCTCAGCAATTTTCACACTTTCTTCCTCGTGGCCTTCAAATTTTACAGTATATCCGGTGTCGTGAAACCAAGCAGATAGGAGCAATACCTCTTCTTCTTTAACATTTATTTCCGAATTCTCAATTAATTCTTTAGTACTTTTAACCACCCGCTTCGTGTGGCTATAATTATGATATATATAGGTATTTGGGAGTTTTTCTTTAAATAAATTTAGAACAAATTTATCTGCCTTTTTTACCAATTCTGTCATGGATATATGGATTAGATATGCAGCCAAATTACCAAAAAAAAATGCCTTTTAAATTTTTATGAAAAAAAATAACATATTTCTAACTTTAATCGCCAGTTTGTTGTTTTTTGGATGTGTTACTTACGATCCGAAATATAGAGAAGGAGAACAAACAGAAAATTTTAAATACCCTACAGAGAAGAAAATTGAGAAGTCTTTTTATCTTTTAGGAGATGCGGGTTATTCACCTCCTGGAGGAAGTTCTGAAGGATTGATTGCCCTTAAGAATTATATGGATTCTGTTAAAGTGACAGATAATTACACTATTATTTTAGGAGATAATATTTATCCTGTGGGGATGCCTCCAAAGGATGCTCCAGAACGAGAAGCTGCCGAGTATAGATTGGATGCTCAATTAGATGCATTCGAAAAATATGAAGGGAAAGTTGTGGTTATTCCTGGTAACCATGATTGGTATAACGAGGGCATAGAAGGATTAGAGCGTGAGAGAGATTATTTGAAATCTAAATTGAAAGAAAATTTGATCTGGGCTCCAAAAACTGGGTGCGGTCTGGACGTAATCGAGATTTCAGAAAATATTCAGCTTATAACACTAGATTCCCAATGGTTCTTAGAAGATTGGGATAGGCACCCAACCATTAACGACAATTGTGCCCAGATAAAAACAAGAGAAGCTTTGTTTTTGGAACTTGCTTCAGAATTACAAAAAAATCAGAATAAAACAATTATAGTTGCATTGCATCATCCATTATATACTAATGGAGTTCATGGGGGACAATACGAATTTACTAGACATATTTATCCTTCACAAAAGAAAATCCCTATTCCTATACTTGGATCCTTAGCTGCTTTAATAAGAACTAGTGGGGGAGTTTCTATTCAAGATGCGCAAAATGAAAGGTATAAATCCCTTGTAAAAAGATTGGAAACGATAGCACAAGGTTCAGAAAGACTAATATTTGTCTCTGGACATGAGCATTCCCTTCAATATATAGAACATGATAGTGTCAAGCAGATCGTATCTGGATCTGGTTCTAAAGGCTCTTATGCGGTATTAAGTAACGACGGTTATTTTGCATATCCAGATCAAGGTTTTGCTGTTTATGATGTTTTTGAAGATGGCTCTTCATGGGTCAGTTTTTATGGAAATAAAAATAATAAGGCTAAATTATTATATCAGAAAGAAGTTTTTTCTGCTCCTAAACCCTATGATGTTTCTAATTTACCAACAGAATTCCCTGAAACTATAACTACTTCAATTTATAATGAAGAGGAAACTGAAAAAACTGGATTATATGAAAGTGTATGGGGCCAGCGCTACAGGGATCTTTATGGAACTCCAATATCTGTGAAAGTTGCGAATCTAGATACTTTATATGGTGGTTTAAAGCCTGTGATTAAAGGAGGTGGACACCAAACAATATCTGTTAGATTAGAAGATAGTTTAGGTAGAGATTACAATATGCGACGTCTTAAAAAGAGTGCTGTGCAATTCTTACAAGCAGTAGCATTTAAGGACACTCCTGTACAAGACCAGTTAGAGAATACGGTTGCAGAAAATGTGATCCAGGATTTTTATACAGCTGCACATCCCTATGCATTTCTTGCCGTTCCAAAACTGTCAGATGCCATTGGGTTGTTCCATACAAATCCTAAATTATTCTATGTGCCTAAACAAAAGGCTCTAGAAGAGTATAATTCAGATTTCGGGGATGAACTTTATATGATCGTGGAAAGACCAGAAGATGACTGGGCTAGCATGAAGACTTTTGGAGAGGAAACAGAAGACATTTTAAGCACTTCAGATATGTTAGAGAAGTTAAGGAAAGATGAGAAATATTTCCTAGACGAAAAAGCATATATCAAGGCTAGAGTTTTTGATATGTTAATTGGCGATTGGGATAGACATCAAGATCAATGGAAATGGGCAGAAGTAGAAACGGCTGATGGTAATAAACGATTTTTACCTATTCCTAGAGATCGTGACCAAGCTTTTTCAAATTTTGACGGAGCATTTTTTGGAACTTTGAGAGGTTTAGCTGGCTTTGCAAATCAATTCGCTGTTTATGGTGATGATATTAAAGATGTAAAATGGTTTAATACCGCAGCCACAGGATTGGATAGAACTCTTATCCAAAATGTAGGAAGAGAAGATTGGATAAAACAAGCTGAATTTATTCAGAAGAATTTAACTGACGAAATAATTGATGAGGCGTTTTTAGAGTTACCAGAAATAACAAGAAATGAAACGACTGAATTTATTGTGAAGAGTCTTAAGGGAAGAAGAGGTAATATTGTAGATATCGCTAAAAAATATTACGATTATATGGCGAAGTTGGCTATAGTCACCGGAACAGATAAAGATGATTTCGTAGAAATTGAGCGTTTAGACCAAGGTAAAACAAGAATTACTGTATCTAGGATCAAAGATGGGAAAAAAGCAGATCTGGTAAGTGATAAGACTTATAATAAAGCAGATACAGATGAAATTTGGTTGTATGCTTTAGATGATGACGATGTGATCAATGTAATAGGAGCAGAAGATAAAAATTTGATCTTTGTAAGAGTTATTGGCGGGCAGAATAATGATATTTATAATGTAGATGAGAATAGCGGTAGAAAGGTTAAGATCTATGATTATTTAAGCAAACCAAGTACAGTACAATCTAAAGGGAATGCTAAAATTAGATTTAGAGATAATTACAATCAGAATACTTTTGATAAAGATAAAAAGACATTTAAATCTGGATCTTTATTACCAGGTTTTGGCTACAATCCAGATGATGGAATTAAATTAGGAATCAAGGCTGTTTCTACTGTGAATGGCTTTAAAAGAAATCCATTCACCACAAGAAATACCTATAGCCTAGGATACTATTTTGCTACCAATGGTTTTGATGCAAGTTACGAAGGGGAATTTGCTAGAATTTTAGGTAATTTCAATCTTTTAGTTGGCGCTAATTTTTCTAGTCCT
>JAGXIK010000115.1 GCA_024635715.1 Gillisia sp. | reverse complement strand
GCTAAACTGAAGTATTGAATAATGTTTTTCATCTTTATTTAATTTTAAGGTTTGGTTTATTTATTAAAATGTGTTTCAAATTTTACTACTACTTCTTCTCCGGTTTTAATGGTTCCGAACATAGCTGTTGGAGGATCGATTTTAAAATCGGTCATGTTGAGTTTATATTGACCCTTGAGAACAAGTTGATCCGAATCACAATTGAGATTGAAATTGAGGTTTATGTTCTTCTTTACCCCTGCTATCATAAGACTTCCGGTTGTTTTTACTTTATAATCGTTACCAGAAAGTTTTTCGATACCATTCACTTTATTTAAAGTGAAAGTGATATTCTTATATTTATCTGTATTTAGAGCTTTATAAGTATTCTTATCCATTCCACTTTTCCCACTCACTAAGCTTTCAGCTACCGCGGTAAATTCTAGTTTCTCGATCTCTTCGAGCATTCCCTCATCAAAATCTACTGTAAGTGCACCGCCGGTGTTTTCGGCTTTCATAGTCCAGTCATGAATGTTGGAAGTACCATCTATCATAAGACTGGAAGTTTTATTATTTAGTTTGTAAGATTGAGCATTCACTCCAAAGCTAAAAAGAAGTACTGCTGTTAACATTATTAATTTGCTGTGAGCTTTCATATCGAGTTGTTTTTAATTCTATACAAAGTTGGGGAGGTAGTGCCTTCTAAATAATGATGAATGTCACATTTTGCGATATTTTGGAAGACCCCCTACCCTAGTTCTTATTCTATATAATATGACAGAGGTCATTTTTTATAGCTTGCCAATCCACAATATTCGCGTTTATAACGAATAGGGAATATGGAGACTTGTTATCATTGTGGAGAAAACTGTATAGATGATATTATACATTATGATGAAAAGTCATTTTGTTGTTCGGGCTGTAAAACCGTCTTTGATATTCTCAATTCAAATGACCTTGGTTATTATTACGATTTGGAGAGATCTCCTGGCACAAGTCCTAAAAGTCTGGAAGGGAAATATGACTATCTGGACAATGCAGATATCGTAGAAAAATTATTGGAGTTTAACGATCTCGATACTCAGGTTATTTCCTTCGTGATTCCTAGTATTCATTGTAGTTCTTGTATTTGGATCTTGGAAAATCTGAATAAATTAAATCATGCTATCAAAAGCTCTCAGGTAGATTTCCCTAAAAAGTCCATTCGAGTAAGTTATAATTCCGATAGCATTTCCTTAAAGGAATTGGTGATACTATTAAATAGAATTGGATACGAACCTTCTATTTCTCTTGAGAATTACAATAAAAAAGCAACTGTAGTAGATAGAAGCCTTATTTATAAGCTGGGAGTTGCGGGTTTTGCCTTTGGCAATATTATGTTTCTGTCTTTTCCTGAATATTTTGAAGTAGAAGAATTTTGGTTGGATCAATTTAAAGTTTTGTTCCGTTGGCTTATGTTTGGTTTCTCGATTCCGGTAGTATTTTATTCGGGTTCAGATTATTTTGTTTCAGCATATAAAGGAATACGGGCTAAAATCCTGAACATAGATGTTCCAATTGCTTTAGGGATCGCTGTATTGTTTTTAAGAAGTTCTGCTGAAATCATTCTGAATTTAGGTACAGGTTTTTTCGATAGCCTAAGTGGATTGGTTTTCTTTTTACTTCTTGGAAGATATTTTCAACAGAAAACTTATTCCTTCCTTTCTTTTGAAAGAGATTACAAATCCTATTTTCCAATTGCGGTTACTCATTTAAATAATTCAACAGAAGAGCAAGTACAGGTTTATAAAATAAAAAAAGGAGACCGTATTCTAATTAGAAATGAAGAATTGCTCCCAATGGACGCCGTTCTTATAAAAGGCAAGGCTTCTATAGATTATAGTTTTGTGACAGGCGAGGCCGAGCCTGTAGTCAAAAAAAGCGGAGATAAACTTTTTGCCGGAGGACGTCAACAAGGCGGCATAATAGAAATAGAAGCTTTAAAAGCAGTACAACAAAGTTATCTTACACAACTTTGGAGTAATGAGATCTTTAGTAAGAACAAACCAAGTAGTTTTCAAAGTCTCACTAATCAAATAAGCAAACGTTTTACCATTGCTGTATTAAGCATCGCGATAATTTCTGGCTTATTTTGGTTAATCTATGACCCATCAAAAGCCTTAAATGTTTTTACAGCAGTGCTCATTATTGCCTGCCCTTGCGCCATTGCATTGGCCGCACCTTTCACACTTGGAAACCTTCTTCGGATTTTTGGTAGGGAGAAATTTTACTTAAAAGAAGCATCAGTCATCGAGCAAATGTCAAAAATTGACACGATCGTATTCGATAAAACCGGAACTATTACTACTAACAAACGAAATAGCATTTCCTATGAAGGTATTGAACTAACAAGATCTGAAGAGGAAATACTAGGTGGTAGTCTAAGGGCTTCCAACCATCCTCTCAGTCGTTCGTTATATCAGCTTCTAAAAAAGAACAATATTGTCACACCTGATGAATTTCTGGAACACACGGGAAAAGGTATTGAAACAACCTATAAGAACACCAATTTTAAAATTGGATCTGCAGATTTTGTAAAGATCACAACAATGTCTAACCCTTCAGTTGAGCTGAAGAAACCTGAGAAAACTTCGGTCCATATTAGCAGTAACAATATTTATAAAGGTTGTTTTACATTCAGCAACGCCTATCGTGAAGGGCTTTCTAAATTATTCGAAGATCTAAAATCTAAAAAAGACCTTATCATCCTTTCAGGAGATAATGATGGTGAGCGTGAAAATTTAGAGCTCATGCTGCCAAGGGATACTAAAATGTTTTTCAATCAAAAACCAGGTCATAAACTTGAATTCATAAAAAAACTTCAGCAAAACGGTAAAACGGTAATGATGGTTGGCGACGGACTGAATGATGCCGGAGCTTTAGCGCAAAGTGATGTTGGAATTGTTGTTTCTGAAGATATTAATGTCTTCTCCCCTGCTTGTGATGGAATTTTGGATGCTTCAGCATTTAAAAACTTGGAGGATTATATAGATCTGTCTCAAAATGGGATCAAGATCATCAAATGGGCATTTTTACTTTCACTTTTATACAATCTAATTGGCCTTTCATTTGCCGTGACGGGACATTTAAGACCAGTGGTTGCAGCGATTTTAATGCCGTTGAGCAGTATAAGTATCGTAATCTTTACTAGTGTTGCCACACACCTATTCAGTAGAAAAATATCAAGGGATCTAAAACATTAAAAACATGAAGCATCATAATTATACTTACAAGCTATTCCTAGAGAAGGACTATACGGCAATCGAAATAGTGAATTTCTTATATAGAGATATACAAACAAAAGACCCTAAAACCAAGTCTCTGGCTGTTATTGAAATATTGGAGGTATTTGTCAATCGACTCAAAAGTGAGATCTATCCCCTAAAGATAGAATTAGAGAAAGAAGCAGGGAAGCATTTTAAATCTCTTACAAATCAACTGGCAGCTGCAGTTACATATTTGGAAAAAATCATTAATAAAACGATCGTACACTATAAAAACGGAATAAATTATAAGCTAAGAAAATTGCAACAAATGAGGCAAGAAATAGCTGTAATAGGACTATATCTAGAGGTTTAATAGTATTAATTTTTCATATAACTCAATATATGATTTTCGTCATTTTTTCAGGCACACCTCCCAAATACTTTTGCACACAGATTATACAACTATGAATATTATTTACATGTTGCTTGGAGTAAGCGTTATTGTAGCCCTAATTTTCTTCGTCGCATTTATTATTTCAGTCAAAAAAGGGCAGTATGACGATGTCTATACACCTTCGGTTCGTATGCTTTTTGAAGACGAACTAGTTAAACCTAAACAAGTTAAAAATCAATCTGATTCTAAAGAGAAATCCAACTAACTATGGAATTACAGCAGTTTTATTACGATAACAAGGTCGTAAAGAAGTTTATTATCGCCACTATGTTCTGGGGTTTAATAGGCATGAGCATAGGTTTATTATTAGCTACCATGTTCTTATTTCCAAATATTACAGATGGTATTCCATGGTTGAGTTTTGGTCGTCTAAGACCCTTACACACCAATGCAGTGATATTTGCTTTTGTGGGAAATGCCATTTTTGCAGGGGTCTATTATTCTAGTCAGCGATTGTTAAAAGCAAGGATGTGGAGCGATGCCTTAAGTAATTTCAACTTCTGGGGCTGGCAGGCGATCATCGTTGCAGCTGCTATTACGCTTCCAATGGGCTTTACTTCTTCCAAGGAGTATGCAGAACTGGAATGGCCTATAGATATTGCTATAACCTTGGTTTGGGTTGCTTTTGGTGCGAACCTTATAGGAACCATGATAAAAAGGAGACAACGACACTTGTATGTAGCCATTTGGTTTTACCTCGCAACATTTGTTACCGTTGCCGTGCTTCATATAATTAATAATATTGAAATACCTGTTAGTGCTTTCAAAAGTTATTCTGTGTATTCTGGAGTTCAGGATGCGCTTGTACAATGGTGGTACGGGCACAATGCAGTAGCATTTTTCCTTACTACTCCGTTTCTTGGGTTAATGTATTATTTTGTACCAAAAGCGGCTAATCGTCCGGTTTATTCTTATAGACTTTCCATAGTCCATTTCTGGTCTTTAATATTTATCTATATCTGGGCAGGTCCTCATCATTTACTTTATACTTCTTTACCAGATTGGGCTCAAAACCTTGGGGTTGCTTTTTCAATAATGTTACTTTTCCCATCTTGGGGAGGGATGATCAATGGATTACTAACATTACGTGGGGCTTGGGATAAAGTAAGAGTAGATCCTGTTTTAAAGTTTATGGTGGTTGCAATTACTGGTTATGGGATGGCCACTTTTGAAGGGCCGATGCTTTCACTTAAAAATGTAAATGCAATTGCGCATTTCAGCGATTGGATTATAGCACACGTTCACGTTGGCGCCTTAGCCTGGAACGGATTTTTGACTTTTGGTATGCTATACTGGATGGTGCCAAGATTATTCAAAACTAAATTATGGTCTGTAAAATTAGCCAATGTCCATTTTTGGATAGGAACGCTGGGTATAATTATGTATGCATTACCAATGTACGTCGCTGGATTCCTTCAAGCTTCTATGTGGAAACAATTTAATCCTGATGGAACCCTGACTTACGGGAACTTTTTAGAAACAGTTACAGAAATCATACCTATGTACTGGATGCGTGCCATTGGAGGTAGTCTTTACATCGTGGGAGCGATCGTAATGTTGTACAACATCATCAAAACCGCGAGACAAGGTAGCGCAGTAGAAGATGAACTAGCTGAAGCCGCTGCTCTTACCCGTGTAACCAGTAAGCGTGTTAAAGGTGAAGCTTACCATAGCTGGTTAGAAAGAAGACCTGTTAAATTGACCATTTTCGCCACTATTGCGATCCTTATTGGAGGAGCAGCTCAAATTATTCCTTCTTTATTGGTAGATGACTATGTGCCGGTAATTTCTAGTGTAAAACCTTATACACCATTAGAACTTGAAGGCCGGGATATCTATATACGTGAAGGTTGTGTTGGTTGTCATTCACAAATGGTGAGACCTTTTAGAAGTGAAGTAGAGCGTTATGGGGAATATTCTAAAGCTGGAGAATACCGTTATGACTTTCCTTTTTTATGGGGAAGTAAACGTACTGGCCCCGATTTACATAGGATTGGTCAAAAATACTCCGATAACTGGCACTTAAATCACATGTACGATCCTCAGAGTACTTCTGCAGGTTCAATTATGCCATCCTATCAATGGATCGTTAAAGATGAATTAGATAAGAGTGACACCCAAACTAAAATGAGAGCTATGCAAACGCTGGGCGTACCTTATACTGATGAAGAAGTTGCCAATGCCGAAAAATGGATGTTAGAGCAAGGAACTAAAATAGAAGAGAATCTATATTCCGATCCAGATTTTGCTTCCACTTATGAGGCAGACAAAAAATATGCTGCAGATAATGATGAAGAATTCACCGAAATGCGCAATCGTGAGATCGTAGCCCTCATCGCATACCTTCAGCGCTTAGGGACCGATATTAAAGCGAAAGACTTACAGGAAATTTCTAATAATTAAAAAATAAGGCAATGTTCAAATTTGTAAAAGGCCATATGGAAAGTATAGATGGTGTAGGGATCTATCCTCTTGTTTCCCTACTAATTTTCTTTATTTTTTTTGTAATCCTATTCTGGTGGGTGATCACCGCGAAAAAAGATTATATAAATAAAGTCAGTAATCTTCCGCTAGAAAAAGAAGATGAACTAGACAATTCTAAAACACTTCAAAATCATTAATAATGAAACAAGTATTTTCCATATTACGAGTAGTTGGCCTTGTTGTATTGGCTATTGTTTTGGCACAAATAAGTCTCGAAAATAGTGATAAAAACGCGTTTGAAGCCTATCCATTTCTTTGGTTAATAATCGGGGTGGTCCTTCTTATTGCAATTGCTATAGAAATCTCTGCAGCTGCACTTCATAGTGTTTTATACAAAAGTTTAACACCAGAAGCTAGAGCACAGTACGATATTGAAGAACAGTCTAAAAGGCAAGCGAAACTGGAATGGTGGAGAAAAGCCTATAAAAACTTGCTGGATAAAAAGCCTGTTGAAAATGAAGGAGAAATAATACTTGACCATGACTATGATGGAATCAGGGAATTAGATAATAATCTGCCCCCCTGGTGGCTTTATGGGTTTTATGCCACGATAATTTTCGCATTTGTCTATATGTTTAATTATCATGTTTTTGGAGGAACCAGCCAAAAAGAAGAATATCTAATAGAAGTTGCTGAAGCGCAGGAAGCAGTGGATGAGTACAAGAAAAATGCGAAAGGCTTATTAACTGCCAATACGGTGGAACTCCTAACAGGAGAAACCGATATTAAAGCTGGGAATGCAATTTTCACCGCTAATTGTGTGGCTTGTCATAAAGTTGATGCCGGTGGAGGAATTGGTCCAAACTTAGTAGATCCATACTGGATACTTGGTGGTGGAATTAAAAATGTTTTCAATACGATTACTGAAGGCGGACGTCCCGGAAAAGGAATGGTAGCCTGGAAGACCAATTTGAATCCAGATGAAATAGCTCAAGTGGCCAGTTATGTTTTAAGCCTGCATGGTACCACACCCTTAGATCCTAAAGAACCGGAAGGGGAATTATATGTGGACCCAGATGCACGTGTAGAGGAAGTAGAAGTGGAGATGAAAGATTCTACTTCTATAGAGGTTAAGATGCAGTATGATGAAGAATAAAAAATCCCACCTGGGACTGTGAAAATGAGCTTTTGGGAACTTTTGCTTTTTGGATCTCCCTCGAGAAGGAAATAATTGGATTAGAAATCAAGCCCCCCGAACTGTACGGCCAGCCCCAAGAGGTATGTCCCGAGGGTTTGGGAGGAAAATAATTTTAAGATTTTGAGGCTTCCCGATAGCTTTCGGGATGGAGAATTAAACCCTCAATGAGAGATTTAAAATAAGAGTGATATTTTGGAAAATCAGGAGAATGAAAGATTTAGGGATAGTATTGGCACGTTGACCGAAGAAGGAAAGCGATCCTGGGTGTACCCCAAGAAACCTTCGGGAATCCTATACAAATATCGTAAATATGTAAGCTATATTTTACTGGCATTTTTGGTGTCCGCACCTTTTATTAAAATTAACGGCAACCAGTTTCTAATGTTCAATGTGCTAGAACGCCGGTTTAATATTTTTGGTTTTCCATTCTGGCCTCAGGATTTCTACCTGTTCGTGATCATTATGCTGATTGGCGTAATTTTTATCGCCTTATTTACCGTGGCCTTCGGAAGAATATTTTGTGGATGGATCTGTCCGCAAACCATTTTTATGGAAATGGTTTTTAGAAGGATTGAATACTGGATAGAAGGTGATCGTGGAAAACAGATCCGGCTGGAGAAACAAGAATGGAATGCAGAGAAGATCAGGAAAAAAGGAATAAAATGGAGTATTTTCTTTGTGATCTCTTTTTTGATCGCCAATGTATTTCTAGCTTATTTAATAGGCAGTGACCGACTGATCCTTTATGTATTGGATGGTCCAGAAGCCCACCTTAGTACCCTCATATCCTTGGTGATCTTTACAGGTGTCTTTTATTTCGTTTTTGCCTGGTTTAGGGAGCAGGTATGTATAATTGCTTGTCCTTATGGTAGGTTACAAGGAGTCTTATTAGATAATAAATCTATAGTTGTTGCTTATGACCATAAACGTGGAGAAAAAGAAAAAGGTCGTGCAAAATTC
>JAGXIK010000114.1 GCA_024635715.1 Gillisia sp. | reverse complement strand
CTTTGAAGGGGACTTTCACCTTTATTTATTCTCCTCAGATTATAATAATGACTTTAATGAATTCTCCATAGCCAAAGGAGCAGTGGGTTATGTTTTTAGTCCTTTTAATAAATTCACAACCAAAATATCTTCAGAAGCAGGCTTCAGAATAGGACAAGCAGGACCAAATTCTTTAGATTTCTTTCTTGGAGGCTACGGAAACGATTTTATAAATAATTTCATTCCATTTTACGGTTACGATTTTATAAGTATATCTGGAGATAGCTATATAAAAGGGATGCTGGAACTAGATTATGAGATTTTTAAAAAAAATCATATTAGCATAAGTGCTAATTTCGCGAATGTAGAGAACGATTTATACTCTACCGGGAATTGGCTCTCAACACCAGATTATACCGGCTATGCAATAGGTTACGGCCTAGAAACTTTTTTAGGTCCCGTGGAAGTGAAATATTCTTACTCTCCTGAGATCAAACAAAATGAATGGTTTATTAGCTTCGGTTTTTGGTTTTAAATGCATTGGCATTGCAAGCAAAAAAAAGTATTTTTGTGCTAATGAATTTTATCACTTCCATATCACTTACTTTCCTATTCCTCCTTCAGGGATTTGGACTTACGTTGGATTTGTGTTGTGAATTGCCGAAAATCTCCAATCTTTTAGCACACTATGAAGAACATAATGAGGCTTTTGGAGACTCTTTTATGGAATTCTTAGAAGAAGATTATTTTAGTTTTGATGGTTCACAAAATCATCACGAAGATTCAGACCATGAAGACTTACCATTCCAAGGGAGTCATCATTGTTGTGCCCATTCTATGGTTTTTTATTCGTTAGATACAGAATATATAATCTCTCCTGAAATTGTAGAGTTAAAACCGCAATATTCATTTTATAATTCTGAGCTCTATTCAGAATTTTTAGACTCCCCTTTTCAGCCCCCAAAAGTATAATTCAGCAAGGGTTTTAGGAATACTATTTTTAAGCAGTCAATTTTTTGGTGTTTAATTTAGTAGTCTTATTAAACCTGACTCTTTAATTATTTTTTTCAATTAATATTCAGCTTAATTATGCTTAAAAGTATTATAAAATTTTCCATCACCAATAAACTGGTGATTGGCTTACTCACTTTTGGATTAATGCTCTGGGGTGTTTATTCCTTAAATCAGTTGCCGGTAGATGCCGTGCCAGATATCACCAATAATCAAGTACAGGTAATTACCACCTCTCCAAATTTAGCTGCCGTAGAAGTAGAAAGACTCATTACTTTTCCTGTAGAAATTACTATGGCTACAATTCCTGAAATTGAGGAAATACGTTCCTTTTCAAGATTTGGACTATCTGTGGTTACCATAGTTTTTAAAGAAAAAACAGACATCTATTGGGCAAGACAACAAGTGAATGAACGCTTAACTGAAGCCCAAGCTCAAATTCCAGCTTCTGCAGGAAAACCGGGTATTGCCCCATTATCTACTGGACTTGGAGAAATATATCAATACGTAATCACTACTAAAGAAGGTTATGAAGATCAATATAACGATAGAGAACTGAGAACAATTCAAGATTGGATTATCCGACGCCAATTACTGGGCACCCCGGGAGTTGCGGATGTTAGTAGTTTTGGAGGTCATCTTAAGCAATATGAAATTGCAATAGCACCAGAACGTTTAAATGCCATGGATGTTTCCATAGGCGAGATCTTTAAGGCTTTAGAATCTAATAATGAAAATACTGGGGGTGCTTATATAGAAAAAGGCAATAATGCTTTGTTCATTAGAAGTGAAGGATTGGTTGATTCTTTGGAAGATATTGGAAATATTGTAGTAAAAAACAATCCTAGTGGAAGTCCGATTTTAATTAAGGATGTAGCGAAAGTCCAAATTGGAAGCGCAGTAAGATATGGTGCCACTACCCGAAATGGACAAGGGGAAGTGGTAAGCGCTATTGTTATGATGCTTAAAGGAGCAAATTCTGCTGAGGTTATAGAAAGCGTTAAGCTTAAAATGGAGGAGATTAGGAAAACTCTTCCAGAAGGAGTAGTAATAGAGCCCTTTTTAGATCGAACAAAATTAGTAGATAAGGCAATTGGTACTGTAACCACAAACCTTGTAGAGGGAGCTCTAATTGTTATTTTCGTTTTACTGCTTTTGTTGGGAAATCTAAGAGCGGGACTTGTTACTGCCTCTGTTATCCCGCTAGCTTTGCTTTTTGCCTTTGGAATGATGCATGTCTTTGGTGTTTCAGCAAATCTTATGAGTTTGGGAGCAATAGATTTTGGATTGATTGTAGATGGAGCTGTGATCATTGTAGAAGCGACACTTTTTCATTTAGGGGCCCTAAAACTTACCAGAAAGCTTACCCAGCAGGAAATGGATGAAGAAGTATTTAAATCTGCTAGCAAGATCAGGAACTCTGCTGCATTTGGTGAAATAATTATCCTTATTGTTTACCTACCTATTTTGGCTTTAGTAGGAACCGAAGGAAAGATGTTTGGTCCTATGGCACAAACTGTGAGTTTTGCCATTTTAGGGGCGTTCATTTTATCATTGACCTATGTGCCCATGATGTCTGCTTTGGTTTTAAGCAAGAATGTTAAGCACAAACCGAATATTTCAGACAAGATCATGGCTTTTTTCAATAGGATTTATGCTCCTATGATAAAGCGGGCAATGAATTTTAGAATAGGGGTTTTATTAATCACTTTAGGATTGCTCATAGTTTCCTTGTTTGTTTTTCTGAATATGGGAGGTGAATTTATTCCAACCTTAGAAGAAGGGGATTTTGCAGTAGAAACTCGTGTAATTACAGGGAGTTCGTTAAATAATACTATTGCAGCAACCACTAAGGCTGAAAAGATCTTATTAGATAACTTTCCTGAAGTAGAGCAAGTGGTTTCCAAAATTGGATCGGGGGAAATCCCTACAGACCCAATGCCTATTGAAGCTGCCGATCTTATGATAATCTTAAAAGACAAAGACGATTGGACCTCGGCTTCTTCCAGAGAGGAACTTGCAGATAAAATGAGCGAAGCTTTGGAAGTGATTCCTGGGGTGACCTTTGGTTTTCAGCAACCAATTCAAATGAGGTTTAATGAATTGATGACAGGAGTGCGGCAGGATGTTGCTATCAAGATCTATGGCGAAGATCTGAATGAATTATCCGACTACGCCAGGCAAGTTGGGAATATAGCCGAAAATGTTGATGGAGCTACCGATATTTATATTGAAGAAGTTACCGGAGTAGCACAAATAGCGATTAAATTTAAAAGAGATCAGATTGCTAAATATGGATTAAATATCAGAGATATAAATCAAAGTATTCAAACTGCTTTTGCCGGAGCTTCCGCCGGATTGGTTTATGAAGGTGATAGAAGATTTGATATGGTTGTGAGACTGGACAAACAAAATAGGAACAATCTTGAAAGCGTCCAGAATTTATACTTAACGGCTCCCGACGGGAGGGAAATTCCCTTGAACCAAGTGGCAGAGGTAAATATAGAAGATGGCCCTTACCAGATTCAGCGGGATGACACCCACAGAAGGATTGTAGTAGCTTTTAATGTTCGTAATCGGGATGTAGAAAGTGTAGTAGAGGAAATAAGCGCTAAAATAGAGGAGCAAATAAGTTTTGCTCCCGGTTATACTGTTGGGTACGGGGGACAATTTGAAAACCTTCAGGAAGCAACAAAAAGACTGAGTTATGCAGTGCCATTAGCTTTATTGCTCATATTTATTTTATTGTATTTCACTTTTGGATCTATAAAACAAGGGATATTAATTTTTACCGCGATTCCACTTTCTGCAATTGGGGGTGTATTTGCACTATATGTTAGAGACCTTCCATTTAGTATCTCGGCAGGTGTTGGTTTTATTGCGCTTTTTGGAGTTGCGGTGCTAAATGGAATTGTACTTATAGCAGAATTTAACCGACTTAAAAAAGATGGAGTAACAGATGTTTTCCAAAGAGTGTATCAAGGGACATCCACTCGATTGCGCCCAGTGATTATGACGGCTTCTGTAGCTTCTTTAGGATTTCTTCCAATGGCACTCTCAGGTTCAGCGGGAGCAGAAGTACAGCGCCCGTTGGCAACGGTAGTAATTGGAGGTTTAATTTCGGCTACTTTGCTTACGTTAATAGTGCTTCCTGTATTGTATTATTATTTTGAAAAAGGATGGAGAAAAACTCCTAAAGCAGCAATCTTAATCGTGATTTTTGGATTAGGCTTCGGAAATGTTGGCTTTGCTCAAGAAAAAGATTCCCTAAAAACATATTCAACTTTAGAGGAATTAATAACTACAGCGATTCAAAATAATCCAGAAATAAAGGCAGCTAAATTTAAAACAAAACAAGTGGAAGCCTTAGGAGGCAATTCATGGAATCTTCCTAAAACCGAATTCAATGGAGAATATGGTCAAAATAATAGTATTTATGATGATGATCTTCGGTTAACCGTAAGTCAGCGTTTTGAGTTTCCTTCCGTTTATATAAATAGATCTAAACTGAATAATGCAGAAGTAAAAAGCAGTGAGATTCTGGAAGCTCAATCCAAAAATGAATTAAGAGCACAGGTAAAGGCAGCGTATTATAGCCTTTTGGTTGAAAAAGGAAGGAGAGAGATCTTTCTTAAACAAGACAGTATTTATTCTGATTTTAACAGAGCTGCAGAGATAAGGTATAAAACTGGAGAAAGCAATATACTGGAACGTGCTACTGCAAGTTCCAGAGTTGCAGAAATTGAAGTGCAACAAAGAGAAAATCGAGTTGCAATTAGGAGACATCAAAGAGAATTAAAGACTTTGCTGAATTCAGACGAACTGATAGATGTTCCTTTAATAGCAATTCAATTTTTGGGAGAGCAAGAAAAAGCTATGCCTCAAAAAGATTCTATAAACAATCCAAGGCTTGCTTATTTTGCACAACAAATAGAAGTCTCTCAATTGGAAAGGAAAGTGGAACGTGCGAAACTTTTACCAGATCTAAGCATTGGGTATTATAATCAATCTTTTAATGGCCTTGGACAAAATCTAGCGGGAGAAAGTGTTGTGTATGATTCTTCTGATAGATTTTCTGGAGTACTATTTGGGATTTCACTTCCTATCTGGGCAAAACCACAACTTTCTAAAATTAAAGCAGAAAGATTTAAAACTAAGGAAAGGGAAGCAACCTATCAAGCAGTAAATAATAGGATAGCTACACAATATGTACTCCTTCAGGAAAGATTAGCCCAACTTCAGACAAACCTTGAATCTTATAATGAATATGCACTTCCCCAAGCCAAGTTGATCTTTAAGCAGGCTCAAAGAGGCTTTAAAGAAGGAGAAATAGGATATGTAGAATATATTCAGAGCTTGGATAGAGCTGCAAAAATAGAGTTGGATTATTTAGAGATCATTAATCAATTCTACCATACCAAAACAGATTTAGAATTCATTACCGGAAATCAAAACTAAAAGTATAGAAATGAAAAATATAGTATCAAAAATAGCCCTAGCAATTCTTTTCATCTCTATGGTGAGTTGTGGGGAATCTACTTCAGGTGAACAATTAGAGGAAAAATCCGAAGAACATTCAGAAGAGAATGAAAACCAAATTGAACTTACAAACGAGCAGCTTAAGAATACCAATATAGAATTAGGTAAAGCCGAAATGCGATCTCTAGGAAACGAAATTAGTGTGAACGGAATTATAGATGTTCCGCCACAAGGAAATATCTCCATTAATATCCCTTACGGTGGATTTTTAAAATATACAGAAATGTTACCCGGAACAAAGGTGAAAAAGGGACAATTGTTAGCGGTTATAGAAAATCCGATGTTTATAGATATTCAGCAAAATTATTTGGAAACATTAGCAAAAGGAGAATACCTGAAAACAGATTTTGAGCGACAAGAAATCCTATATAAGGAGGAAGTTTCTTCAGCAAAAGTGTATCAACAAGCTAAGAGCATGTATAATACCAATAGAGCTCAAATTAATGCAATGGAAGAAAAATTGCGATTAATAGGAATAAATTTAAAAAGTCTGAAAGCAGGTAAAGTTAGTTCTGCAGTGAACATTTATTCTCCGGTTACTGGGCAGGTACGTGAAGTTTTTAGCAATATTGGGAAATTTGTTGGGCCCGAAGATATTATTATGGACGTTACAGATGCTAAGGATCTACATGTAGAACTTACCGTTTACGAAAGTGATATAACGAAAGTACAAACAGGTCAAAAAATAAGATTTAGCCTAGCTAATAAACCTGAAACCTTGAAAGAAGCTGAGGTATATCTAATTGGAAGTGGTGTTCGTGACGATAGAAGTATTACAGTACACGGTCACTTATTAAAGGAGTATGAAGATTTATGGCCTGGAATGTTTGTAAATGCAAGGATTGAGACGGGAACTTCAGATAGTTATACACTGCCAGAGGATGCTGTGGTGAGATTTAACTCTAAAAACTATATTTTTATTAGCAAGGAATCCAATAAGGAGAATGGGGTTGAAAAGCATAACTTTGAAATGGTAGAAGTGAAAACAGGTTCATCTGAAGCAGGAATAATTCAAATAAATCTAGTGGAGCAGGGACTTGATCTTAAGAGCGCCTCTATAGTAGTGAAAGATGCAAATACCTTGTTGGCGACTGCTAAGAACAGTGAAGATGGCGGTGGACATGGACATTAATCCCTCTTAGTGGGTTTAATTCCCGTACCCGTAGCTCCTAGGCTTCGAATTTTTAAAAATATTAGCCTCCCGATAATTATTGGGAGGTATCTCTGGGGATTGTCCCGAGGTTCTCGATTAGATAAGCTAACAATGATAAAAAATATCGATAATTTTTTGGAGCAAAATAAAATAAGGCCCACGGCCATGCGTATTCTTATTTTTAAATTCTTAGAAGGTCAAAATGTGGCTACAAGCCTTACAGATATTGAAAATGCTTTTGATAAGTCGGAACGCACCACTTTATACAGAACCCTTAAAACCTTTGAAGAGCACGGGATTGTACATACTATAGATGATGGATCGGGAATTAATAAATTTGCACTTTGCGAAGAGAACTGTAATTGCGAGGTAGACACAGATCTTCATTTGCATTTTCATTGCAACAATTGCGGAGAAACGGTTTGCTTAACCAATCATAAGATCCCACACATTAATTTACCTGAAGGCTATTTGGCCGAAGACGTTAATTTGGTAGTAAAAGGCATTTGTGAGAAGTGTAACAGGCTTTAATGCACTACAATTGCATACTAATGAGCTGTATTTTTGTAGAGAATAAATTCAGCCTACATGTCAAATGAAAAGATTGTTTTAGAAGATTCAACCCAAGATTGTTGCGGTTCGTGTGAATCCCCTTCTGAAAGATCAAAATTCAAACTTTATTTTCCAGCCTTGTTCAGCTTTCTAATGCTGGTAGTTGGCTTAATAATCGATAATTTTTTAAGCACCAGCTTTTTTGATGGCTGGCTTAGAATTGGTTGGTACTTTTTAGCCTACCTCCCTGTAGGTTATCCAGTATTGATGCTTGGAATTAAAAATATTCTTAAGGGTGATTTTTTTACTGAATTCTTACTGATGTCCATTGCAACCATTGGAGCATTTGCCATTGGCGAATATCCGGAAGGGGTTGCCGTTATGTTATTCTATGCGATTGGTGAGTTGTTCCAAGGCTCGGCAGTTAAAAACGCAAAATCTAATATTAAAGCCTTATTGGATGTTAGACCAAATATAGCTTCAGTTTGGAGAGACGATCATTATATACAAGTACATCCGGAAAAAGTAGAGGTTGGAGAGAAAATTCAGATTAAATCTGGAGAGAAAATTCCGTTAGACGGAAAGTTGTTGTCAGAAAAAGCTGAATTAAATTCCGCAGCACTTACCGGCGAAAGTAAACCATTAATTGTAAGGAAAGGAGAAACCGTTTTAAGTGGTTCTATCAATTTAAATGGAGTGATTGAGGCTGAAACCACAAAAATATTTAATGAAAGTGCGGTTGCGAGAATTATAGAATTAGTGCAAAATGCAAGTTCCAGAAAGGCTAAAACAGAGCTGTTTATCAGGAAGTTCGCCAAAGTTTATACTCCTATTGTAGTGATATGTGCAATCTTACTCACAGTTCTGCCTTATTTTATAGTAGAGAATTATGTTTTTTCAGACTGGCTTTATAGAGCCCTTATATTTCTTGTAGTTTCTTGTCCTTGCGCTTTAGTGATCTCTGTGCCTCTCGGATATTTTGGCGGATTGGGAGCAGCTTCAAAAAAAGGGATTTTATTTAAAGGCGCTTCTTACTTAGACACGATCACTAAGATCAATACCCTGGTGATGGATAAAACCGGAACACTTACCAAAGGGGTTTTTAACGTACAAGAGATTGAAACTAATGGAATAGAAAAAGAAGAATTTCTAAATTACTTGGTTGCTTTAGAAAAAAAATCAACTCATCCTATTGCTCGTGCTATAGTAGAAGGAACTGCTAGCACTCAAAAATTTTCAGTAAAAGAGGTTAAAGAGATTTCCGGCAAAGGATTGGCTGGAATAGTAAATAGTAAAAACCTGCTTGTTGGAAATGCCAGTTTGTTAAAACAATATAAAGTTGAATTCCCAAACACCATTCTAAGTATTGTAGATACTGTTGTTATAGTTGCTTTAGATGGAAAATATGCGGGTTATGTAAGCCTTGCAGATGAATTAAAAGAAGACGCGAAAGAGAGTGTTTTACAACTGAAGAAATACGGGATTAATAAGATCGTTATGTTGTCTGGGGATAAGGATTCTATTACCCAAAAAGTGGCAAATGATCTTGGAATTACTGAAGCAAAGGGAGCTTTGTTACCAGAAGATAAGTTAAAAGAAGTTGAAGAACTTAAGAAACAGCTAGGCCGGAAAGTTGCCTTTGTTGGAGACGGAATTAATGATGCCCCTGTTCTAGCGGTGAGTGATGTTGGAATTGCCATGGGCGGATTAGGTAGTGATGTTGCTATTGAAACTGCAGATGTTGTGATACAAACAGATCAGCTTTCTAAAATTCTAACTGGAATTAAAATCGGGAAATCCACCAGAAATGTGGTTTGGCAAAATATTGGACTAGCCTTTGGAGTAAAAGCTATAGTCCTAACTTTAGGTGCAATAGGAATGGCAACTATGTGGGAAGCAGTTTTTGCTGATGTTGGTGTAGCGTTTTTAGCTATTTTAAATGCGATAAGACTTCAGAAAATGGAATGGGATTAACTTCAATTTTTAATTATCCATACCAAAATTTCAACAGAATAAAAGGAGTATAACCTGACTGCACTTATCCTACTTTTAAGGCTTCTTTAGTATATTTTTGATAAAAAATAGCGATATTTGTTAGACTTGACAGTAAACTTCACATATGTGAGTAGCAAACTTCGTTAACTGAAGTTTTTAACCTAAAATTGAGATCTCATGCCATTTTATCATAAGCTGGGGAAAATTCCACATAAACGCCATACAGTTTTTAAAAAACCGGATGGTAGCTTGTATTCAGAACAACTTTTTGGAACCATAGGTTTCGATGGGATGTCTTCTAATTCTTATCACGAGCATAGACCTACACAGGTTAAGGAAATTAGAGGTAGCTATGATGTTAAGCCAAAAATCGCGACCGAAAACAATATAAAATCTTATAGATTTAGAGGGTTTCAAGTTATTCCTCATCCAGATTATTTGGAAAGTAGAAAAGTGATGCTTACAAATAGTGATGTTGATATAATACTGGCGTCACCACAGAAATCTACAGATGACTATTTTTATAAGAATACAGATGCAGACGAACTTCTTTTTATTCATAAAGGG
>JAGXIK010000113.1 GCA_024635715.1 Gillisia sp. | reverse complement strand
TCGCTTGATAATAATCAAGTATTTTTGAATAAAAAAAATGATTAGGGTTTTAGTAATAGGATATGTGTGGCCAGAGCCAAATTCTTCTGCAGCGGGTAAACGGATGCTTCAGCTTTTGGAATATTTCACCTCCTCTAACTACAAAGTAATTTTTGGAACCACAGCTGCTCCTTCTATACATGCTGCAAATCTTGAAGAACTTGGGATCACTTCAGTAAAAATTGAATTAAATAAGAGTAGTTTTGATACTTATATTCAAGAACTTCAGCCAGAAATCGTTCTTTTTGATAGGTTTATGATGGAGGAACAATTTGGATGGCGGATAAGCAAAAATTCTCCAGCTTCTATAAAAATATTAGATACCGAAGATCTACATTTTCTTCGGAATTTTAGAGAGAAAGAATTAAACATCAAAAGTTCTATTACCAATTCTGAGTTAGCGAAACGGGAAGTAGCAAGTATTTATAGATGCGATCTAAGTCTTATTATTTCTGAAGTTGAGATGAATGTATTAAAGGAAACTTTTAATGTTTCAGAAAGCCTCTTGCTTTATATTCCTTTTTTATTCATCAGTCTAACAGAATCAAAAATAGAGCTTCTCCCCTCTTTTGAGGAAAGACAAGGCTTTGTTAGCATTGGGAATTTTAAACATAAACCAAATGTAGATGCTGTTAAGTATTTAAAAAATGAGATCTGGCCAATTATAAGAAGAGAACTTCCAAATGAACAACTCCATATTTATGGGGCATATCCTACCGCAGCTGTTCTTCAATTAAATAATCCGAAGGAGAATTTTCATGTAAAAGGCTGGGTTAAAGATGCTGAAGCAGTTGTGAAAAGTGCTAAAGTTAGTCTTGCTGCACTGCGCTTTGGAGCTGGTTTAAAGGGCAAACTTACCGAAGCAATGCAATGCGGAACTCCCACCGTTACCACAAGTTTAGGCGCAGAAGGAATGCAAGGAGGACTAGCCTGGAATGGATTTATAGAAAATGATCCAAAACGATTTGCTGAAGCTGCCATTAAACTTTATACTACAAAAGCTCTCTGGCAAGAATCTCAATTAAATGGATATCAACTTATAAATAAACGTTATAATAAAGATGACTTTTATAAAGAATTGAATAAAAGATTGAATTACCTAAAAGAGAAGCTTTCTCACCACAGAGAAAGCAACTTCGTAGGCAGCATGCTTATGCATCACAGGCTAAAGAGTACCCAGTATTTGTCTAAATATATTGAAGTGAAAACCGAATTGGAAATTTTGAAATCTTCAAATATAAATTAAGCTTTCTATATCTAGTGAGGAACAAATTCTCTTTCTTTCTGAAGAAATAAGGTCTTATGTAAGGCTTTTAGTGCACTTACTTTATTTTCTGTAGCAACTAAAAGTGATACATTATTGAAACTTCCACCATAAGAGATCATACGTACAGGGATTTCATTTAGAATTTCAAATAATTTGAAAGTATTTGGGTCTTTAATAAGGCCTTCCCCAACAATACAAATAATACTATGATCCATTTCTACGGTAATATCCCCATATTCCTGTAGTTGATCCAGAATCTGATCTAGATTTTTAGTGTCGTCTATAGTAAGGGAAATCGCGATTTCTGAAGTCGTGATCATATCTATGGCGGTTTCAAGATTATCGAATATTTCGAATATTTTCTTTAAAAATCCATGCGCCATCAACATTCTATTAGACTTTATTTTAATAGCCGTAATCCCATCTTTTGCTGAAATTGCTTTGAGTCCACTTCCATTAATTTCTGAAGATATTTTGGTTCCCGGTAAGTTTGGTGTAAAGGTGTTTTTAAGATAGATAGGAATGTTTTTATCTATTACTGGAGATATAGTTTGTGGATGCAATATTTTGGCACCGAAATATGCAAGTTCAGCTGCTTCTTCAAAAGTTAGGTTAGCTAAAGGATGTGTATCTTCTACATATCTGGGATCGTTATTGTGAAAGCCATCTATATCTGTCCAAATTTGGACTTCATCTGCGTTTAGGGCAGCTCCTAGAATGGTAGATGTATAATCACTCCCTCCTCTTTTTAAAGTGCTCACACGGTTAAATTTATCTATCCTTACAAATCCTTGAGTGATGTAGATTATGTCACTTTCTGCCTTATCTAATAAAGGAGCAATTCTATTAGCGACCTTGCTGGTATCAGGGTTTTCTAGATTCCCTACATACATAAATCGTTTTGCATCGAGAAGTGTATTATTTATTTGGCAAGAAGAAAGAAATTCTGAAAAGATATAGGTAAGCATAGTTTCCCCAAAAGTGAGAATTCTATTTGTATTATTTTCTGAATATTCCTCTAACAATAAGGCATCAAATTCTATAAACAAATTATCTAAACCAGTTCTTACACTCCTATTATTAGCTGGATTAGTTATTAATTTTTCAAGAAGATCAATATGTTTATTTTTAAGCTCAATACTTAAAGATTGTATTCCACCTTGATCGCCATTTTTAATCATTTCGGTAATAGTAACCAAATAGTTAGTAACTCCAGACATTGCCGAGAGTACTATCATCCTAGGTCCTTGTACGGATTTAATTATATTCCGAACATTATATATACTTTCTGCAGTTCCTACAGAAGTGCCACCAAATTTTAAAACTCTCATTTTATTTATTTTAAGATGCATAAGTAGTGAGAGTTCTAATAATGAAGAAAAAACAAATAGAATTTATATATATTTACACAAAATGTATATTATTTAACAATGAACACCATAACCTCTTGCGTACACGGCATGTTAAGACATCAACCATTTTTGGATGATGCGCTGTCAAAGGATCTATTAAATTTTAGCGCGTTAGCAGAACATTTACAACCAGAAGTTGAAAAGATCTTAAGAAAACCTGTAAAACAGGGATCTATTATCATGGCTTTGCGTAGATATGCCCCTCAAAGAAATCTCTTGAAGAATGCAAACTTAAGAGAAATGGGAGATATTGTGGTAAGATCTGGAATTACAGAATTCACTTATTTAAATTCTAACACATTACTTGGTAATCAAGCTTTGCTTATGAATTCAGTAAAAGATCAAATTGGGGTTTATTTAAATTACTCCAGTACCTACCAAGAGAGCAATATTTTGGTATCTACAGATCTAAAAGAAAGTGTAGCAGATTTTTTTAAAGATGAAACTCTGGTATCTGTGAAAAGTGAACTATCTAGTATTACAATTGCATTACCAAAGAACAGTTCTAAAACAGTAGGCCTATATTTCTATATATTTAAACTCTTAGCTTATGAAGGAATTCCTGTATTTGAGATGATATCTACCTCGAATTACTTTGCTTTATTCTTGGAGAAAGAATACATAAATCAGGCATTTTTATTACTTAATGAAATAAAAATCTCTTAGAAGATTAGGTTTTAAATTCTACCAGTAATCAAAATAAACCCCTGTCATTGCAACACCTGCTGCCAATATAACAAGTATTATTAAAATAAAAACAACTCCAAATCTCGTTTTTTTGCTGTCTTGTAAAATATAATCTTCAGATTGATTATCTTCTTTATCTCTTATTTGCATAAAATAAATTTTTTCCAAATTTAATTAAATTAATCTTCAAGAATTGTAAAAAAATTATAAAATGAGAAGGTTGAAATTTATAAATAATTAAATTTATCTTAAATATTAAGAACATTTACACCTTATTTCTATTTTTAAACAATTAAAAATTGAGATAATGAAAAATATTCTAAGAGCGCTATTAGCAGGCTGGGGTGCGAAAAAGTTTGGTGGTGGCTGTGGTTGTTTCGGTATAGTTATAGTATTTATAATTTTATGGATCCTCTTAGGGTATCTGGGACTTAATTAATTAGCTCTTCATAACCATTTCTTGGAATAAATTCAATACTATTAAATTTTACGTTCTTCTTCTCTTCGGAAAAGATCTATAATATTGAATATAAGAACACAAAACATAAGCCAAATAGTTCCAGCAATTATACCTCCGGCTATATCTGAAGGAAAATGAACTCCTAAATAAATTCTACTTATACCAATACTCACAATAAGAAATGAGCAAAGAAAGATCAGGCTTCCTTTAAGCCACTTATTTATTTTCAGAAAATAACATAGATAAATTAAAAACCCGTAGAATGCAGTAGCACTCATAGCATGTCCGCTTGGATAACTAAGGGTTTGTACAGAAACTAAATGCTCTGCGGTTGGTCTTGCACGATTTATTACTTCCTTTAAAGCTAGGTTTGAAAGCCCAGAAACGATTATTACAAATACTAATTGTACCACATAACACCAGTTTTTAAATTTAAAATAGAACAAAAGCGAGCAAATTGTAGTAACCACGATGTAGCCATAAAGATCTCCGAGATTGGTTATAAATTGAAGAATTTTATTTAAATGAGGTGACCTAAATGAGATCACGTATTTCGTGATAGCGGCATCATATTTAGTGATAACATCACTATTAAGTGTATTGGTTAATTCTACAAAAATATTAATCCCACCCACAACTATTATCAAGGCTAAAATTATAGATATTATATAGGGTAGTTTATGGTTATATTGATGGAATTTGTTCCTTAATATAGATTCTAATCCGCGTAAGAAATCAATAATTTGTTCTTTCATATATAGTCTTGCTAACAGCCTGAATTCATAAATTAGAAAGCGCTAATTTAAAGAGTAAAACTAAAGAAAATCAAAGAACTTTTAAAATATGGTAGAAAAACCGATAACCTAAATACTTGGAGGGAACTATTTAAAAAGAATAAAAGTATACTTTCCTTATTCTATGTTTTTCACAAGGGTATCCTTTTGTGCGAGATACTGTATACTTATTTTCTTTCTCCCCCAATTCTTTGCTTTTTGAACATCCACGCCCATATAGATATCAATTTTATTTCTCCAACGATGGTGCATCTTATCCTTAACGAAGAATATTCCAGATAAGCCATCAATCTTAACAGGAGTATTATATACCATTCCCTTTTTCATAAGATCACGAGAGATAGCAATCACGTTCATACCCGGCTTTAATGTATCTCCCCAGGCTGTTATCTTTGGGTTTCCTTGGTTTTGATAAGCCAAAGAATTGTATGCACTAGCAGTGACTTCTATAGTTTTCCAGTTCACAGCTTCCACATCAGTTTCTTTAGGTTCTTTACAACTCACATAAAAAGTCATAAAAAAGGCAAAAAAAGAAATAGATGTGATCTCCAGAAAAAATCTAGTCATTGCTCTGATTTTTAGAATATAGATTATAACTGACATAATTACCGATTATTGCTTAAACCTGAAATAATAGCATCCATAAACACCAATTTACAAAAAATCAGCACTATTATAGTCAGTATTAATGCAGGAGGACTTGTTTTTAGGTAATAAGTAACAACAAATTGTTCAAAAACTATCATTCAGGACTTTGGCAAGGTTATGGCACATTACCTAAGACAACATGTAAATCTCAATATTAAAGTTTACATATTTTAGAAATTGAAAAAAAAACATTTATGAGTCAAGTTAAAGAGAAAGACACAGTAAAAGTACATTACACAGGAAAATTAGCAGACGGACAAGTTTTTGACAGTTCGGAAGGAAAAGATCCAATTGAATTCACTTTAGGTCAAGGTCAGTTAATCCCTGGATTTGAAAATGGTCTTATCGATATGAAATTGAATGAGAAAAAAACAATCAATATTCCAATGACCGAAGCATATGGTGAGCCACGTGCAGAATTAGTACAAGAAGTAGAGAAAAGTCAGTTACCACCAGAGATCACTCCAGAAGTTGGAATGGGATTAGTTTCTAAAGGGCCAGATGGTCAAGAAATGAATCTTTTGGTTGCTGAAGTAAAAGAAGATACTATTGTAGTAGATGGAAATCATCCACTAGCAGGAAAAGATCTTGTTTTTGATCTTGAAGTAGTAGAGATCAAATAATAATAGTTTTTTAGATTATTTGCCTCATAATTAGATGTTGTAATGATATTACAAATCTAGTTATGAGGTTTTTTATGTTTATAAACTTATAGTTTTACTTAAGTTTATATAAGGAATTGAAAATGGCTGATTTTAATTTTAGAGGAAACACCTTTTCTTCTTCAATAAATTTCTGATTGATCTCCAACTCTATCCCAGTGTACTTTTCAGGAAATTTCTTTCGTAAATAGGTAGTAAAACCATCGGCTGTCCCTAAGTACGGATAATTATATCTAATTCTAAAGTCGGGTAATTCAGCTATTAAATTTTGCTTCAGTTGTTTACTGACTAGTTTTTCAGAATTTCTAGATGGATCGTATAATATTCCGATATCAGTATTTCTAATTTCGCCATTCAAGATAGGTGTAAAACTGTGAAATGAGATATGTACTACCTCCTCCCCTTTTCTTATCTGTTTTAAAATTTCCTCTTGAACTTTATCACGATAAGGATCATAGAATTCACGGATCACTTTAGATTTGATTTCTGTTGTTAATGAAGCTGTGAATTCTGAAAATAATTTAGAATGATGTTTAGATCTATTTAGTTCAATTAATAATCTACTTACGGTATTAGATATCGAAAAGTCGCTTAAAGATTTACAAAACTCAAAAAGATCTAAAGAACCATAATCTATACCTCTGTGAGAATTAAGAGCATCATTAGCATTCACAAATAAGCCTTGGTATTTTTCAGGAATAGTATTCCCTCCATGCTCACAGGTGAATACTAATTTCAAGGCTTGTAAAAATTATTGGTTTCTAAGCAAGTTACCAGTTCAGAATAAACCGAATTAATATTAGCAAGGGAATAATCGTTCAAAATTCCTTTTTGGATTCTTGTAGCTAAACTTCCGTGGGATAGGATAAAATCAATCGATTTTCTATGTTTAGGAGAAATTCCATCAGATACTCTTTCGTACAAAGTTTCCCATAATTCACCAGCAGTACATTCTGTATGAACATCAAACAAATTTAAATAGCGGGTATTAGTTATCTGTGTATTTTCAGCATCTTCTATAATGTCGTTAAAAATGGCAAAGAGATCATCCTCATGCCAATTCTTCTGATCTTCTATGGAAACCAATTCTTCAGAAACTAAGAGTTTTAGAGTTTCAATTATTAAAACTGCTATTGCAATATCTGCTTTCGGGCATTCCTGTATATCTATAACTCTTATTTCAATTGCATTTCTATCAAATCTGGCTATTGCACCGCGTGAATTAAGAAAATGTTTATCGAGAATGTTATCGGTATCAAAAGGTGCTATTGCTTTATTAATGGGATCAAAGATCTGTTTTTTATAATCCTCCTTGTTAAAGACTTGTTCTGGAATCACCTTAGCTGTCATTTCCGGAATTTCCTTTTGATTGGTCTTATAAACCTCCATTCTACTGTCTAAAAACCCAGTGTTCTTGCCTTCAAAAATAGGAGAACTGGCACTAAGAGCAGGGATAATTGGTAGCAAAATCCTGATTGCCGCATGTAATTTCCCAAACTCCTCATCTCCATAAAAGGGCAAGTTAAGATGCATGCTTTGCACATTGCTCCAACCATGTCCTCTACAATCAAAGATCTTGTTATATAAAGCGTAGATCTCACTATAATGGTGCTCCCACAGCTTCATTTCCTTTTCTGGATCCATAAGTGGATGGGAAGCGGTAGGCATTAATTTAGCATCTTCTACCAGTAGCAATTTATTGATCTCTTTAATGTTTTTATGAAATAATTCATCCAGATCCTCTAATTGTTTTGTAGGTCCATTGGTCTTTAGCTCTACCACATGAGCTACCAACTCATTGCTCCATTCTATTTTTCCATTAGAAACGTCAGATGTTATTGAACCATTTTTAAGGATCATTAATTTATCTACTATTGGGGTGATCTTAAGACTGGAAGCTTTTACTAGCATATATTCCAATTCTATCCCAAAAACTTCAAAAAGCCGATAACTCATATTATTTTTTTTCTAATCTGTTCTTTAATGCGGAAAGGATTTTAATATAGACTTCGTCTCCATAAAATCTATCTTCTACTCCTGCATCGATATTTGGATTGTCATTTATTTCTATAACCAATGCTTCCCCATTTACCTCCTTAACATCTATTCCAAATAAACCCAATCCCATAAGCTTAGCGGATCTTAAGGCAACATCCATTACTTTTTTAGGCACATC
>JAGXIK010000112.1 GCA_024635715.1 Gillisia sp. | reverse complement strand
TTATACGTGGTTTTTTTGCTTTCTGTAATGACGCTAAATGCTCAGAAAGATTTTGAAAAGGTGAGTATCAAAATACTCCCAGTGAGTGAATTAATTATAGCTGGTAGTACAAATGTGAATAAATTCGATTGCCGTTTCAATACCGATCACCTTAGTAAATCTATGATTGTAAGTTTTGCTAAGCAAGAAGAATGCCTTATTTTCAATGATTTTAAGCTTCAATTCCTTACAAAAGGTTTCGACTGCGGAAATAAAAGAATGAATTCAGATTTTCAGGACTTATTGGTAGCAGAACACTATCCTGAAATTGTGATCTCGGTAGATAAAGTCGAGCTTGTTTCAGCAGAATATCTTAAAGCATTTATCACAGTTCAGATCGCCGGAGAAGAAAATGGCTACGAATTACCGGTTCAAACCGAAAACGATCGGTTTAAAGGAAAGTTCAAAATAAATATTCGTGATTTTAATCTTGAACCACCTAAAAAGGCTCTCGGTCTTATAGAAGTGGATGAGATGATTGAAGTTCAATTTGATCTGAAGATTTCAGACTAGAAAAATTCTATATTTTTTCTAATATTCTAGCGCTTTTAAAATCCCAGTTATAAAATAAAAAAACATGAAAATTTTGAAAATTGTTTCTCCTCAAGAAGCTGTTAAAGAAGTGAAATCTAAGCAAAGAGTTTTTGTTCAGGGCGCTGCAATGACGCCAAATTTATTGATAGATACTCTTTGTGATAGATATGATGACCTTCATGATATTGAGATCTTGCACATGCATACAGAAGGGGAGGCTTTGTATACTAAAGAGCCTTACAATAAAACATTTAAAACCAACTCCTGTTTTGTTGGTAGCAATGTACGGGGAGCAGTGAATTCCCAGTTTGGATCTTATATTCCTATTTTTTTAAGCGAGATCCATTTACTTTTCAGAAGAAATATTTTAGCCTTAGATGTAGCATTTATTCAGGTTTCCCCACCAGATGCGCATGGATACTGCTCGTTAGGAGTTTCAGTAGACATTACCTTGGCTGCCATTCAAACTGCTAAAAAAGTAATTGCTCAGGTTAACCGACAGGTGCCAAGAACTCACGGGGATGGTATAATCCATATAAGCCAGATAGATATTGCGGTAGAGGTTGATCAACCTATTCATACTTCCCATATTCTGGTTCCTTCTGAAACCGAATTGAAAATTGGAAGATATGTAGCTGAATTAGTGGAGGATGGCGCTACTTTACAAATGGGAATTGGAGGAATACCTAATGTTGTTTTAAACAATCTCACCAACCACAAAAGGCTGGGAATTCATACCGAAATGTTTTCTGATGGAATACTTCCTTTAATTGAAAACGGAGTGATAACAGGAGAAGAAAAAACTGTAAAAACGGGTAAATTAGTGACTTGCTTTGCTATAGGATCTCAAAAACTATATGATTTTATAGACGATAATCCCATTGTCCATTTTAAGGAAGCAGCCTATACTAATGACACTGCTATTATAAGGAAAAATCCAAAAGTAACAGCAATTAATTCGGCGATAGAAATAGATCTTACGGGACAGGTGTGTGCAGATACTATAGGTAAATATCAGTTTTCTGGGGTTGGAGGGCAAATGGATTTTATGCGTGGAGCATCCTTATCTGAAGGTGGGAAAGCGATTATCGCATTGCCATCTATCACCAATAAAGGATTTAGTAAGATTGTACCTTATCTTAAAGAAGGAGCAGGTGTGACAACTACAAGGGCTCATGTGCATTATATTGTTACAGAGTACGGAGTGGTAGATCTCTTCGGAAAAAATTTAAAACAGCGCGCCAAAGCTTTAATAAGTATCGCACATCCAGATTATAGAGAAGAACTCGAAAAAACCTCCTTTGAGTTTATAAAGTAGGAAGAGTCAACAAAATTTTATTTTAATACTAAGCTGAACATTCTTTAACCGGAATGATTCAGCTTTTTTTTAATCCTAAGTGATCTCTGTCATATTTCTCTAGCCAACTAAAATTTAAATTTACATTGAATTTAAAATGCTAAAATCATGACAATTTATCAAAAACAATTATCAGAATTTAAAAGAGATTTTTTTGCAGGAGCAACAACGGGAATTCTTGTTTCCAGTTGTTTAGGTTCCATCGCAGCTATGCTTATTTTAATGAATGGGCATACTGTAATAGACATGATCCAGTTAGGACTTGTTGTAGTCGCTTGTATGTGGTATAATGCCTCTGTACTGGCACAATTAAAAGCTAAATTTGTTTTTAATTCTTTAATAACGAGTCTTCTACTTAGCACTTCATTTATCTTACTGAATATACTATAATACATGAAAGAGGATCTAAAGAACCGTGAAGATGTAAATAAACTCGTCTTAAGCTTTTATAGCAAAGTCCGAAAAAATGAAGAAATAGGTTATTTTTTTAATAACATTCAAAATTGGGATGAGCATTTGGAAAGGCTAACAGATTTTTGGGAAACGAACCTTTTTTATACTGGTGGGTTTCGTGGAAATCCCGCAATAGCGCATGCTAAGGTAGATAAAGAGCACAATAATAGTATTAAAGAATATCATTTTGGGATCTGGATGAACCTCTGGTTTCAAACTATAGATGAGCTTTTTGAAGGAGAAATGGCTCAGCGGCTTAAGGATAATGCCAGAAAAATGTCTACACACCTTTTTTTAAGAATCTACCAAAGCAGACGTTCTTAAATTACTTATTCAAGGAGTCAATTTTCTTTGCTAATACATTTCTAAAGTGAAGAATTTCCTTTCTTATTCGTGCAGAATCAAAATTGGTAATTTGTTACATATTTTCGAAAACAACCCATACCGGCTATTCAAAAGCTTATCAGAAATACTTAGATTTTTTCCAAGAATAACAATTTGATCAAATTTATCCTGAATTTCCATTAAAAAGTCTGAATTAAAAAATGCGTTTTTATTTAAAATTCTAAAGTCAATAGGATCTTTAGAATCACTTTCCCATAATTCCTGAATCATTTTTTCCTTCAAAGAATAATTCTCATTCTCGTTGACGTTTACTATAGTTAAATTCTCACTTTTTACATAGTTTCGATCTCTTAAGACTTGGAACGATTTTCTTTCCGAAAGGACAGAGTAATCTATTGGCAAGATCATATTTTTAGGATTAACAAATTGAACCTTTGCGGGTACCGCTAAAATATTGCACTTTATCTTTTGAATTATTTCATATGCATGATTACCAAGTAGCGGATGCTTATGTTCTTTTTGACTAGCCGCACCAATGAAAATAAGATCTATGTTTTTTTCTTCTACACAACGTCTAACGGCAGTAATTAAATTATCCAGCGATAGGTTAAGGTGAAATTTATGTTCGGGATTGGTACTATAACTTTTTAAATTTTCTATGGCTGCATGCATCTTTTCAGAGATTAAAAGCATTTTCTTACCCAGCTTTTCGCTAGACTCCATATTGAAATTAATATCTTGAATATTAAGTAATGAAATTGTAGAGGGTGTTTCTCTTAGAAAATCTAATGCATACCTGCTGGCATTCTCCGATACTTCTGAAAAATCTGTCAGAATTAAGATATTCATTCGTGTTGGTTCTAATTAATTTATTCAAAATTAGAACAAGTGCTCATGCTTAAAAATGATGAAAATCAGTTACTGGCTTATTTAATTGAGATGATATTAATCTATGTTTCTTAAAGCTTGAGAGTTAAGTAATTTAATGTTTCTACCTTCAATTTCTATTAAGCCTTCTTTTTTAAATTCAGACAGCGTTCTTATCAAACTTTCTGCTGCCATTCCGGCTACGCTTGCAAGATCTGAACGGGATATCCGGATAGATTGTAACGGATGTTTTTCAATTTTTTCGGCAAAGAGCAGGATGGTGTTCGCTGTTTTTTTTCTAACAGAACCATATGCCATATTCATTAATTGTTTTTTAAGCCCAACAAGATTGTTATTCAGAATTTCTAGTAGTTTTATACCTATATGTGGATTTTGTAGCAAAATATCGTAGAAATCCTCGCGTGAGATGGCATAGAGCTCTGTGTTTTCCATAGCCGTAGCATAATCTGAATTTGAAGCGTGAGGATCTTCACTAGCATTTCCAAGGAAATCGCCAGATTTATATAGATAGGTAATAAGTTCTTTCCCTTTATCATCATTATGGTGCGTTTTTACAACCCCACTTTTAACGAGATAAAAGAAATTGGATTGTTTTCCTTTTTCGTATACAAATTCGCCTTTTTTAAAACTCAATATTGGATAGGACTCGAAATGTTCACGGAGCTCCGAAATATTCTTTAATTTTCCAGGCTCCTCTTTAGAACTTTGATTTTTTTGAAAAGAATTTAAAATTGCAACTTTTGCAAGTCTGCTTTCTATTGCACTTAGTAGATCTAGCTCTTCAAACGGTTTAGTAAGATAATCATCTGCGCCAAGATCCATTCCTCTCCTAATATCTTTATGTTCTGTTTTTGCTGAAAGAAATATAAATGGGATATTGGCTGTTTTAGGGTTATCACTAAGTACCTGAAGCACCCCATAACCGTCCATTTCCGGCATCATTATATCACAAATAATAATATCTGGAAGCTCTGCTTGTGCTTTAATACAACCCTGTTTTCCATCGTTAGAGGTGATAACTTTATACTCTGAAAGCTCAAGTAGTTCTGCCGTATTTTCGCGCACAGTAACATCATCTTCTATCAGTAATATTTTTTTCATTTAGTTTTTATTTCCTGGGTTTAATATGGGAACCTCTATTTTAAATTCGGTTCCTTTATTTTCTTCACTCAAAAAACTTATTTGTCCTCCCATATTTACCAAATGGGTTCTAGATATATTTAAGCCAATACCAGTTCCCTGATCCAGTAAAGCATTTTCTGCTCTAAAATATCTTTCAAAAATATGTTTTTGGTCTTTTTTAGGGATTCCCCGTCCCTCATCTTTAATGGTGAAAAGTATTTTACTGTCTATAAGTAAAAAATCCAGTTTAATGGTAGTGTTTTCTGGGGAATACTTAATAGCATTTCCTAAAATATTTGAAAGCACTAATTCCAGGATCTTTTCATCCTGATATAGCGCTTCATCCTTAATGTCTTTTGGATATAGGATTTCCTGGCCATCCTTCAAGGTAACATTGGCATTATAAATCACTTCATTGATGAGCCTTTTAAGGCTAAATGAAGCATATTTATATTGGCCTTTCCCGCTGTCTAGCCTTTCTATAGATAAGAAATCGTTCAGGATGTTATTAAGATAATGCACCTTGTTACGAATGGTGCCTAAATGTTTCTCCCGCTTATCTTGCTGCTCATTTTCGGTGTATTTTTCGGCTAGTGTAGCCGAGGTAAGTATACCACTTAAAGGAGTTTTAAATTCATGAGAGACCAAGGAAAGAAATTTTGTTTTTAATTCACTAAGTTCTTTCTCTTTTTGAAGGGCATCTTTAATTTTTTCTTCTGCAGCTTTCCTTTTTGAAATCTCATTTTGAAGATTCTTATTCAGTTCTTCTAATTTATTAATGCTTTCACTAAGTTCGCCTGTTCTGGTTTTTATTTTTTCCTCTAGATGTGAGTTGAGATCATGTATTTGGCGCTCGGTTTCCATTCGCACGCTAATGTCTATTATTAGAGACATTACAAATTCTTGTCCATCTTTCTTAAATGGGTTGAGGCCTGCTTCCACTGGAAATAAAGAACCATCTTTTTTAATTCCATGAAGAACTCTACCATGACCCATTTGCCGTTTCTCGCTGTGTTCTATAAAATCCTCGAAATGGTGATGATGATTGGTGTGATACTTTTTTGGAATCAATAAATTTAAATGCTGATCTATCAACTCCCCTTGTTCATATCCAAACATGTTTTCTGCCGCTACGTTTGCCGCAACTATATGCTGAGTACTATCAACCACAATAACTCCTTCTGAGGCAGCCTCAAATAAGATATTGAAAATTTTTCCTTTATCGTTAAATGTTTTTTGCAAATAGTTAGATATTATTGTTTAGAGTAAAGTTAAAAATTTCGAGCAGAATTAAAAAAATCCGTTAGCTCTAATTTTTTCTGATTGTATATGGATAAAAATTATAAATATAGATAAGTTTAATGATTGTCCACTTAAGTTACCCCAAGTACTTTTTAACTAATTTTTGCCAGAAGAATTCCGTCATGCTGCGGAAATCGTTATCGGAATTGTTTTTGCTTTCTATAAAGATGGGATTAACCTTTTGAGATACCTGTTATTATGGGGGAGGATGCGTATTGGGAAGAATGTAATTGACTACTCGGCTACTGAAAATATCTTTAAGTCAAAACTATATTAACGAGGTTTTTTAATACTTACTAATAATATTTATTGGCTTGGTTGCTATACTTCAGAATATTCACTCCTTAGTATCTCCAGTTTCCTTTTCATAGAACTCTTCAAAGGTACTATCGGGTTTATAATCTTCTTTAAGAACCTTATATACCGTAATTATTAATAATAGTTGCCCAAAACAAACCAGATAAAAAACAAGAGGAAAAGGAAAGTTTAAAGCTGAAAAAATTGTGACCAATACTAGCACAATACTGGTTAGAACTAAAAAGAAAATACCAAAGCTTTTCATTTTTGTTATGAAGTTAAGAATATCTCTAACATTATATTCTTAAGGTTTCGCTAAAAAAATCATCTAAAAAATAAAAATATCTCGCTTTCATCTCGTTGGTTTTATACTTTTTTATAAGACCAGATAATAGGTTTGAGAGGAATAATAATACGGCTATACTTGTTTATAATCTAAAATGACTTATTTCGCAATTTCTGAGTTTAACGAAAATTTGTCACTAATTAAATTGTAATCCAATGATAGCAACTCCAAGATGTGATGAGAATTTTTATTCTTCGCCCGGTAGGGCTTTACAAATATTATAATGGATATAATTTGCCTGGTTATGGACAAGATATTTTATTAAACTCCGAGAAAATTTTGAGTGTATAAAGTAGGATGGATACGAAGGAATATAGTATTAACTAATAGGAACTAAGTGCTATTTCTACCATTTCATCTAGTTTTTTTCTCGGATCTCAGGGGAAATCTTATCCCCGTTTACAAGGGGGTCTGAAATTGTGAGAATAGTTCTGGTTTAAAAATGCACGCTCTTTTAGATCAACTATTTGTCAACGATAGCCAATTTTAATAATAATAAAATTTTAATCGAATATTATAAATGGCCTTAATAACCGACTTAATTTATCTGAAATTGGTATTTTTTCGTTTGATTCCAGATAATCTCGGATCTTATCGAGTTGAATTGAAGTCGTAATAGTTTGAAAGTGAGAAAGGTAATTTGAGAATACTGGTTTCGATATATTTCCTTTATAAATTTCAAAAACGTTGGAATGTCTTGAATCCTCTAAAATCTGTTTTTCATATATATTCGTGATATATTTCTCTTCACCCTCTAATACCTGAAAGAAATTCCCCAGCGAGTGCAAAAGGATACCATTAACATTGTTTAATCTATTATTTTTCTCCGTATGCCTAAATAAGTCATTAATCTCCTCATTTGTTAAATTGGGATTCGCCTTACTTACGTAGCAGATAGTATGAATTTTATTCAATATTCTTTTTTGTTTATATAATTGACTAATGTATAGAAATTTACCTAAATATTAACTAATTCATAATTTGAAGTTAGAAATAATGGATATTGAGTTATTATTTATTTTTATAATATTATTTTAAGGAACAATTTGATGTAAATTTTTGACCTAAATCGTACAAATTTCACAAAATGTTTAAGAAAGAGTTTCAATGTAATGCAGACAGATTGTAAAAGCGAACTGGATTCTAGTGAGGAGGTTGATATCTATAATATTCTAATCTTAAGAGTACTTTTAAGCCTAGATTTTTTTAATAACGAGTTGCCTTAATTCTTAACTGTATTTCCGTAAAGTCTTATAAATTGATAAAGCACGTTATTCTGAACCTTTTTCAGAATCTCAGAATCTCAGAACACTAATAATCTGCATAATAAATTTAGACCCTGAAATTCCCGAAGCGTCGGGAAAGGTTGAATAGAACTATATGACTAAAAGCGGATATACAAATTTGCAATTAATCACTGAACTTTCTCTTAGGCTGTAAACTCTTCTCTAATAATCTTTTTGTGTTTAAACTGCATGGTAGGGGAGAGTTTTTTAAAACCTTCTTTAGATATATACTTCGTATGTATTCCACCTTTTATATTATTTACATCAAATTCAATTATAAAAGCATTTTTATCTATCGAATCAATAAGGTTATAAGTTCTTCTTATATCAATTCTATTTATCACAGTGTGTATAATATCACTTGAAGATTGGATACCTCTTTTACCAAATCCTCCAGATCCTTGATATAAAGTTGTGCCAGTACCAATAATTTTAACTAGCTCGAAGTCAATTTCATTTATATGTTTAGATACAATCATTAAACCAACGTAATCCTCTAAACCTTCTATCATTAAATCAATCACCTTAGCGGTAACAATAAAGGTTAATATTGAATACATAGCAACCTCTATAGAAAGTAACAAGGCAGTTACCGCAAATAATATTGCATTGAATAATAAGACGACCTTCCCAATACTTATACCCAATCTGTTATTTATAAAAATACCCAAGATTTCTGAACCATCTAACACGGCTCCATTTCTTATAGTTAAACCTATTCCTGCTCCTAAGAAAAGACCGCCAAAAATGGCAATTAGGAGTTTATCCTCGGTAATAGATCCAAAGTTTTCAAAATGAATTATAATGGCTAATGATATTATAGAAATCACTGATTTGGCGAAAATTCTTTTAGATAAATTAAACCAGGCTAATATTAGGAATGGAATACTTACTATCAGCAGAACATAAGAAATATTAAAATCGAAAAGTTCACTTAATAGGATGGCAATTCCAGTAACACCGCCATCCAAAAACCCATTAGGTAGTAAAAACATTTTAAGACCAATACTAGCTAAAAGAATACCTATTGAAATTTGAAAAATCTCTGATAAAATTTGTTTCATATAAAATATATACTGTAAAGTTTACACTAATTCAAGGATTGTGAAGTTACACTATATTCTTTTGTTTGCTTTTTTAGCTAATATTTAAAATCATATCCATTGTAGACTGATTTTTTGTTTTGGAAACTAGTGATATATAAGATGTACAATAAATGCTAAGTAAGCCTTTGTAATGGTATGTGTTTATTGAATTATAACCAATAGTTAAAATAAATTCTAATTCTTTTTTTGAAAAGTGAATATGCTTAGGATCTAAAATTAGCTGAGAATAAGTGGAAAACGATATTTTCTAATAGGAATTAAGTGCTATTTCTACCATTTCATCTAGTTTTTTTTCTCGCATCTCAGGGGAAATCTTATCCCCGTTTACAAGGGAGTCTGAAATTGTGAGAATAGATAAGGCATTTACTCCATATTTTGCTGCGAGGGT
>JAGXIK010000016.1 GCA_024635715.1 Gillisia sp. | reverse complement strand
GTATAAACAATGGCTTGTTCTGATTTTAAGAAACAAACAGGATAATTTAAGTCCTTAAATTTCTGAAGCAAAAAAACATCATCTCCGCTGGAAATGTTTGAGTTTCCTTGAAATCCTTCCACTTCATTAAATGTTTTTTTTTCGTAACATAGGTTGGCGCCGTTACAAATAAATGGCCTGTTAAGCCCAAAACCACCTATCCCTGCGGCCTGAAGACTCATAAAATCCAATTCCTGAAAAGCTGCTAAGTAATTTAAAAATCTCTCTTTTGAAGATCTAGCACTAAAGAAACTTACTGGTGCCGCAATCATTGCTGCATTGGTTTCAATAATCTTATCATTAAAAGCTTGAAGCCATAAAGCTGGTACAGCACAATCTGCATCGGTAGTAATTATATATTCGAATCGCGAGGAAATTATTGCAGTAGTTATTGCATCTTTTTTAGGAGAATTGGTTTTCCTTTTGCTGTTTATAACCGAAAAAAGCAGTTCTGGATGAGACTGTTTAAAATGAAGACAACTTTTAACTGATGTGTCTTCAGATTCGTCGTTCACCAAAATGATTTCAAAATGAGTCTTTGGATAACTTATATTAGAAAGGCTAAGCAAGAGTTCGGGTAAATTTTCGGCTTCATTTCTGAAAGGGATTATTATGGAAAATTTGTTTAATGGAGCCGCTCCCTTCAATTCAAAACTATCGACTTTCTTCCAACCTAATATTAGGGCAGTAATCATTCCGGCATATACTAGGATTACAACAATCAGAAAAATTATAAATAAATGCATGTTTACAGATCGCCAGATTAAGAGAATTGCTAAGCAGAATTATGTAGCTTTGTAAAGCCCAATCAAAAGTAAACAAACTATTAAGAATGGGTAACAGCTAAAGACTTTCCGCTTTTGAAAAACGAACGTATTATTTTAGGAATCGATCCCGGCACCACTATTATGGGTTTTGGTTTGATCAAGGTGGTGAATAAAAAAATGGAGTTTTTACAACTTAATGAGTTGTTACTTCAAAAGTATAACGATCCTTATATTAAATTGAAGCTGATCTTTGAACGAACTGTAGAATTAATTGACACTTTTCATCCAGATGAGATTGCCATTGAAGCGCCATTTTTTGGAAAAAATGTGCAATCAATGCTAAAACTTGGGCGAGCCCAAGGAGTTGCTATGGCTGCCGGATTATCAAGGGAAGTTCCGATTACCGAATACCTGCCCAAGAAAATTAAAATGGCCATTACAGGGAATGGGAACGCCAGTAAAGAGCAAGTAGCTAAGATGCTGCAAAGTTTATTGGGACTTAAAGAATTACCTAAGAATTTGGATTCTACAGATGGATTAGCAGCTGCAGTATGTCATTTTTATAATTCCGGTAAAGTTGAAGTTGGTAAAAGTTATACCGGATGGGATTCCTTTGTGAAACAAAATCCGAAGAAACTTAATAAACAATAAACAATTATCAATGAGTGAAATTAATAATCCTCTTTCAAAGAAATCTTATGATTTTGCATTGATAATAATCGGTATTTACAAAAATCTTATTGCTTCTAAAAAGGAGTTTGTATTATCTAAACAATTATTGAGATCTGGCACCTCTATTGGAGCTAATGTATCTGAAGCAAATGGAGCCATTTCTAAAGCTGACTTTTCTGCTAAAATATCTATAGCTTACAAAGAAAGTCTTGAAGTAAAATATTGGTTGTCACTTTTAAAAGACTCAGAATATTTGGAATCTGATCTTTTTCAAGATGCACATGATAAAGCTGATGAACTATCCAAAATAATGTTTTCAATTTTGAAAACTACAAGAATCAAAAATTAATTATTGCAATCTGGTCATTGTTAATTGATCATTGTTAATTGAAAAAACTATGTCTTCCTTATATATTCATATCCCTTTTTGCAAGCAGGCCTGTCACTATTGTGATTTCCATTTTTCTACTTCTTTTAAGAAAAAGGGAGAACTGGTGAGAATGTTATGTGAAGAAATAAGACTTCGGAAGAATGAATTACCCGGAAAAGAGCTAGATACTATTTATTTTGGAGGTGGTACTCCTTCCTTGCTTTCTTCAGAAGAGTTGAAAATGATCTTCGATGCCGTAAATGACAATTTTGAGGTGAGAAAAGATGCAGAAATCACTTTAGAAGCAAATCCAGATGATCTTAGTCTAGAGAATCTTAAAATATTGAAGAATGCCGGAATAAATAGATTGAGTATTGGAGTGCAATCTTTTTTTGAAGAGGATCTTCAGTTGATGAATCGCGCACACAATGCAACTGAAGCCATGGAAAGTATACAGATGGCTAAACAGTTTTTTGAGAATATATCTATAGATCTTATTTACGGAATTCCAGGAATGAGCAATGAGCGATGGAAAACCAATATTGAAACGGCATTGTCTCTTGGATTGCCCCATTTTTCTTGCTATGCATTAACTATAGAGCCTAATACGGCTCTAAAAAAAATGATTGAGAAGGGGAAAGTGAAACCGGTGGATGATGAAGCAGCAAGGGAACATTTTGATATTCTGACTAAAATTTTGAAAACTGAAGGTTTTACTCATTATGAATTTTCTAATTATGGAAAGTCAGGGTATTTCTCTGAGAATAATACAGCCTATTGGTTTGGTAAGCCATATTTGGGAATAGGACCTTCTGCACATTCTTATGACGGAATAAATAGGAAGTGGAATATCAATAATAATACACTGTATATAAAATCTATAGCAAAAGGGGAGTTGCCTTTAGAAAAAGAAGAACTGTCTACCAAAGACAGGTATAATGAATATGTGATGACCAGACTGCGAACCATGTGGGGTATAGATATGAAAGAAGTAAAGGAACGCTTTGGGAATTTGTATAAAATCCATTTATTGAACGAGGCTTCCAAAGAAGTTGAATTAGGTCTACTAGAACAAACTGAAGATATACTTAAAATCACTCAAAAGGGTAAATTCTTAAGTGATGGAATTGCTAGTAATTTATTCTTTATAAATTAGTCATAATAAATGCCTCTGTAATAAGAGAAACAGAATGATAGCAGAAATAAAACATCTAAATAGCTCATATACAATAGATCTATCCAAACCATTGGATATTTCTTTAAGCTTGCGTGGAGACGATAAAAATCCAATTGCCTGGTATTTAAATGCTCCAAAGATCCAACCTGTGGTAGATGGAGATTTTATAGGTAAAGTAGCAGCCGGGAGTTCTACCAATTTCAATAATATATCTTTCAATCCGCATGCACACGGCACTCATACCGAATGTGTCGGGCATATTACGAGAGAATTTTACAGTATGAATGAAACCTTAAAGACCTTCTTTTTTACTGCTAAAGTGATTTCTATTGAGCCTGAGAAGCGTGGAGAAGATCTAGTGATCACCGAAGCTCAAATTAGAAGCTTGCTAAAAGTAGATGAGGTGGAAGCAGTTATTATAAGAACGCTTCCTAATTATATCGAGAAGCGCAGTAAGAAATATTCTCATACCAATTGGCCATATCTAGAGGAAGCTGCTGCTAGATATATAAGAGAATGTGGAATTAAGCATCTTTTAATCGATTTGCCGTCTGTAGACAAGGAAAAAGATGAAGGAAAGCTATTAGCTCATAAGGCCTTTTGGGATTACCCTAAGAACACCAGATTAGATGCGACTATTACTGAGTTGGTCTATGTTGCCAGCAAGATCGAAGATGGGAAGTACATCCTAAACCTTCAGATAGCCTCTTTCGAAAATGATGCTTCTCCCAGTAAACCAGTTTTATATAAAATTATATAACATGAAATTCATTTTAAAATTGGAAGAATTTGCGATGCTGCTACTTGGCATCTTAGCATTCAGCTTTCTTTCATTTTCATGGTGGTGGTTTCTAGTTTTAATATTAGTCCCCGATATAGGAATGTTGGGATATTTATTTGGGTCTAAAGCTGGAGCAATATCTTATAATGTATTCCATCATAAAGGCCTTGCAGTTTTAATAGGTATAACAGGTGTTTATCTAAATTCCTCATATATACAATTGGCAGGAATAATACTTTTTTCTCACGCCTCCTTGGATAGGATTTTGGGCTATGGATTAAAATATGAGAAAGGTTTTAAATTCACCCATTTAGGAGAAATAGGAAAACAAAAAAAACCCGCTTCAAATAAATGAAACGGGTTTTTATAATATAAAGGAGCTTTAATTATCCTAAAGCTACTCTTTCAAAAGAAACAACTTTAAGATCTTTGTCTACAGACTTAACGTAAGCAGAGATACTCATTTTGTTGTCTTTTATATAATCTTGGTTTACTAAAGTGTTGTCTTTAAAGAAACGTTTGATCTTACCTTTAGCAATGTTGTCTAACATTTCTTCTGGTTTTCCTTCTTGTCTTAATTGATCTTTAGCAATCTCGATTTCTTTATCGATGATAGTTTGATCTACACCTTCTTCATTTAAAGCAACTGGGTTCATAGCTGCTGCTTGCATAGAAACGTTTTTTGCAGCTTCTTCAGCTCCATCAACATTTTTAGAAAGTCCAGTTAGAACAGCAATTTTATTACCAGCATGAATGTAAGAACCTACGAAAGGAGCTTCCATAGTGCGATAATCGCCTATTTCAATTTTCTCACCGATAACTCCTGTTTGCTCAGTTAATTTATCCTGAACAGAAATTCCGTTGAAATCTGCAGCTAATAATTCTTCTTTTGAAGAAGTAGAAAGTGCTATTTCAGCTATTTGAGTAGCCAATGCAACGTAAGTATCATTTTTTGCAACGAAGTCTGTTTCACAGTTTAAAGAAACGATCACACCTTTAGTAGCATCAGCATTTACTTTTGCAATTACAGCTCCTTCAGAAGAATCTCTGTCGGCACGCTTTGCAGCAACTTTTTGACCTTGTTTACGTAATACTTCGATTGCCAATTCAAAATCTCCATTAGCTTCCACTAATGCTTTTTTGCAATCCATCATACCGGCACCGGTAGATTTTCTTAATTTATTTACTTCTGCGGCTGTTATATTTGCCATGATGTTTAAAATTTTTTAGTTTTTTAAAAAATAAGTCGCTTAGCTTTGTTTGAAGAAAGATCTAAACGACTTATATATTACTTAAAAAGGTATGTTATTCTTTCTCTTCTGTAGAATCAGCAGCTTTTTCAAGTGTTTCTTCTTTAGATTCTAATTTCACATCTTTTTTAGCCTCTTTCATCGCTTTTTTATCTTCAGCATCGGTAGAAGGAACTTCTACCTCAGATTTAGCTTCTTTCGGTGCTTTTTTGTCTTCAGCATCTTTAGAAGGAGCTTCTGCATCAGCTTTAGCTTTTTTAGCCTTCGGAGCTTTAGCAGCTTTTTCATCAGATCCTTCTTCTTTAGCATCTTTGTTAGACTTTCTTTCAGAAAGACCAGCAATAATAGATTCTGCCATGTAAGAAACAACTTTGTCAATAGATTTTGAAGCATCATCATTAGATGGAATCACATATTCTACTTCACGAGGATCAGAATTTGTATCAACCATTGCAAAAATTGGAATGTTTAATTTTTGAGCTTCTTTAACCGCAATATGCTCACGGGTAATATCTACGACAAATAGAGCTGAAGGAAGACGGCTCATTTCTGAAATAGAACCTAAGTTTTTCTCTAACTTAGCTCTTAAACGGTCAACTTGTAAACGTTCTTTCTTAGAAAGAGTGTTGAAAGTACCATCTTTTTTCATTCTATCAATAGAAGACATTTTCTTAACTGCCTTACGGATAGTGATAAAGTTTGTAAGCATTCCACCAGGCCATCTTTCAGTGATGTAAGGCATGTTGGCTTTTGCTGCATGTTCTGCAACAATTTCTTTAGCTTGTTTTTTGGTAGCTACAAAAAGTATTTTTCTTCCACTAGCAGCGATCTTATTAAGAGCTTCACCAGCTTCCTGCATTTTAGCAGCACTTTTATATAGGTTTATGATGTGAATCCCATTGCGTTCCATATAGATATATGGGGCCATGTTTGGGTTCCATCTTCTTGTAAGGTGTCCAAAATGTACACCTGCATCAAGTAATTCTTTTACTTCTACTTTGTTTGCCATTTTTGTAATAGTTTACGTTCTGTTGAGATAGCAACCCCGCTAAAGCGTGGTTTAGATGCTAAACTAACCTCCGACACTTCGACACGCTTAGTGTGACATCGGAGCAACAACAAAAATTTTAATTTTTAAATGAACTTTTGGGACGATGCCCAATGATATTAACGTTTAGAGAACTGGAATTTCTTACGAGCTTTCTTCTGTCCGAATTTCTTACGTTCTACCATTCTAGGATCTCTGGTCATTAAACCTTCAGGCTTTAAAGTAGCTCTGTTTTCCGGGTCTAATTCTACCATCGCTCTAGAAATAGCAAGACGAATAGCTTCAGCTTGTCCAGTGATACCACCACCAAAAACATTTACCTTGATATCGAAGTTCTCTTCGTTACCAGTCATGTTAAGAGGTTGCATTACTTTGTAAACTAAAGGTCCAGTCGTAAAATAATCCTTAAGATCCTTTTTGTTAATTGTAATGTTGCCTTTTCCTTGTCCAACATATACACGTGCAACAGCCGTTTTTCTACGGCCAATTTTGTGAATAACTTCCATTACAAAAGATCGTTTAGGTTGATAGTTTTAGGCTTTTGTGCAGATTGATCATGTTCTGATCCTACATATACCTTTAAATTACGGAATATAGCTGCGCCTAATTTGTTTTTAGGTAGCATTCCTTTTACCGCATTTTCAATTAACCTTTCCGGTCCTTTATTGAATAATTCGGTTGCAGTTAGACTGCGTTGTCCCCCAGGATAGCCAGTATGGCGAATGTATTCTTTAGAATCCCATTTTTTACCTGATAAGTTGATTTTCTCGGCATTGGTAACAATTACGTTATCACCGCAATCAACGTGTGGGGTGAAGTTAGGCTTGAATTTCCCTCTTAGCAATTTTGCAACCTGAGAAGAAAGACGACCTAAAGTCTGACCATCAGCATCTACGTGTACCCAATCTTTGGTCACGGTAGCCTTGTTGGCCGATACTGTTTTGTAGCTTAATGTGTCCACACTAATTAATTTTACTTGTTATTAAACATTCCATTCCCTGCCCCTAGATAAATCTATCGGGAAAACAGGGGTGCAAATGTACAATTATAAATTCAGAATGCAAATAGACCTTCATTAATTTATTAGAACAGAATTCATTGACTGTCAACACCCTTTATCTACTTAAATAATGTCCTCTAAACCAAAGCTTACTAAAATGAGAACATCTAGGATATATTACTGTATTAAAACAGTTTTATTTTACATTCTATTTACAATCACAATATCGTCTAAATACGTTATTTAACGATAAACAGTAAGTTTGATGTTAATATTGTCATAAAAAACTTATTAAAATCCTTATGTTTGCACTTTAGTTTCCCTAATATCAAACACCTACATATGAAATTTTATAAATTCACTTTAATTTTTGCATTGGCATTATTAAGCTTTGCTTGTAGCAAAGAAGATGGAACCGACACTAATTCCTCTTTTAAAACAAGCAATTTTGCAGCATCTATTAATCCAGATGACCTTGTTGGAGAATGGAAACTTTCTGCGATGAATACAGATACTTTAGTAGATCTTAACAAAGATGGAACTGGAGATAACAACCTATTAAATGAATCTTCCTGTTTTAACGATATGAAAATTAGTTTCAGCCAGGATAAAACATTTTCTACAACCAATGCTCGTCTAGATTTTAATGGAGGAACCAGTAATGCAGAATTTGTTTGTGTGAAGAATAGAATCGACTTTGGAACTTGGGATATTGAAGGAACAGATCTTATACTTAATATTAGTATAGACGGAACTATTTATAGTGATAGAAAAGCTTTGAACTATAATATAAGTACTTTTGCCTTTGACGTTTCAAAAGCTGAATCTAATATATATGTAACAGATCCGGGAGACACCTCAGCTTCAAAAATTAGAATTTTAGCATTGGAATATACACGAATATAAAATATTATTATTTATTTCCGTTTTTTGCCATAATAGTTATCTCGTCACCCTGAATTTATTTCAGGGTCTCCATTTGTTGTATTTATTTATAGTGATATGAGATTCTGAAACTCCCGAAGCGTCGGGACAGAATGACGTCCTTTAGCATTATATGATTCTTTATGGACATTCAAGATTTTTATTTTTCGAAATAAAACATATAAGACTTTGATATAAGATTCAAGATATTTAATTTCTGCTAACTGCTAACTGCTAACTGCTAACTGCTAACTGCTAACTGCTAACTGCTAACTGCTAACTGCTAACTGCTAACTGCTAACTGCTAACTGCTAACTGCTAACTGCTAACTG
>JAGXIK010000015.1 GCA_024635715.1 Gillisia sp. | reverse complement strand
TTCATAAACGCCGATTGCGCTCTTTGCTAAATGCGATTCATGTTTCTCATCTTCAAAAGGAATAATTTTTAGCAGAAAATCTCCAAATTGCTCGTAATTTGAAAAATCAAAGTTCAATTCCTTTAATTTGATCAACAATTCCTTAGAAGACCAAGCTTCGATATCTACAATTTTAAAGTCCAGCTGCTCAAATAAAAGTCCATTTACCTTCGATCGCTGTTCACTCTCATAAAACTCTGGAACAAATTCCAAGTCGATCAATTTGCCAACAAGCTCGTTGATTTTTTGGTTCTCTTCGTCTTTTAGACCTTTGTTAAGCATTTTGAATTATTTAGAATATTCTTTAACCGCATCTACAAAAGCACGGGCATTTTCCACTGGAATATCTGGTAAAATTCCGTGACCTAGGTTTACGATGTATCTGTCTTTTCCGAATTCATCGATCATTTGATGAACCATTTTCTTGATCTCTGCAGGTGGCGAATATAATCTTGTAGGATCAAGATTCCCTTGAAGTGTTATCTTTCCTCCAGTTAAATAACGTGCATTTCTTGCAGAACATGTCCAATCTATACCTAATGCCGAAGCTCCAGATTTAGACATTTCATCTAATGCGAACCAGCATCCTTTTCCAAATGCGATCACAGGAGTTTCATCCTTTAAGGCATCTATAATTTGTTGCATATATTGCCAGGAAAAAGTTTGATAATCTACAGGAGATAACATTCCTCCCCACGAATCAAAGATCTGTACCGCATCTACTCCAGCAGCGACTTTAGCTTTTAAGTACGCAATAGTGGTATCGGTGATTTTTTGAAGTAAGATATGTGCAGCAACAGGATTTGTAAAACAAAATTTCTTTGCAATATCAAAATTCTTAGAACCTTGGCCTTGTACAGTATAGCATAGAATAGTCCAGGGAGAACCTGCAAAACCTATCAGCGGCACCTCATCATTCAACGCTTGCTTGGTCATTTTAATGGCATCCATCACATAACCTAACTCTTCATGTACATTAGGCACAAGTACTTTTTCAACATCTTTGCTGGTACGCACAGGATTTGGTAGCCAAGGTCCAACACCAGGCTTCATTTCTACCTCAATATTCATAGCTTGAGGAATCACTAGAATATCACTAAATAAAATAGCTGCATCTGGACCTACTTGATTTATTGGCATTACAGTAATCTCTGTTGCTAATTCTGGTGTTCTACAACGGGTGAAGAAATCGTATTTTTCCTTCAATTTCATGAAATCCGGTAAATATCTTCCTGCCTGGCGCATCATCCAAACTGGTGGCCTATCTACAGTCTCTCCTTTTAGTGCTCTTAAAAATAGGTCGTTCTTTATCATTTCTTATATTTTTTAACCGCCTGTACGATCACATTTTCAATACTAGGCTTATTTGCTATAATTATATTTTGAGTATGTTTTCTGGCTTCGGCTGCAGTGGTTTCCCCAATACAAAAAGCGGTACTCGAATTTAAGTCATTTTTCTTGCAATAGCTTTGAACGCCACTTGGGCTGAAAAACAAAACGCCTTCAAAATTTCTATTGAATTTTTTAGGGTTCAATGTAGTAGTGTATACTTCTAATTCCTGAATAGAGATATTCTGTTTTTTTAGAAGTTCTGGTAATTCATCTCTGCGCTTAGAGCCGCAGAGATAAAGAAATTGTTTTTCATTGAATTCATTCAATATCATATGAGCTAATTCTTCAGCAGAATTTGCTGAAGCGACTACAGAATACCCATTTTTTTCTATCTCAAGCTTGGTCTTATCACCAACACAAAAAATATTTAGCTCACGGGTTTGAAATTCTGGATATTGAGTAAAAAAACCTTTTACTCCGTTCTGACTCGTGAAGATCAGGTTTCTGGGAATTGGTGCATCTAAAGAAGAATTATCAAAGCCAATGCTTATAGCATCATATTCCACAAGGCCAATTCCGGAATTCAGAATTAATTGTTTCTGATTTTCAGCAAGGATCTTTGTGGAAAGTAGAGTAGCCATAATAGTTAATTTAAGGCTTCTTTAATTCCTTCCATCAACACGCGGCCTCCATTATTTAGCACTTTTAAGGCGCATTCTTTTCCGAAATTAGGAGCATCTTCTAGCGCGATCCTTCTTTCTATGGAAACTTGTTTTTTTCCATCTAAACTAAATAAGGCTGCTTTAAATGAGATCTCATTTCCTTCAATAGTTGCTAAAGCTCCAATGGGAGCAGTACATCCGCCTTCCAAAATTTTTAAGAATTCACGTTCCATATGCACGCAAATTTCAGATTCTCTATGATTCAAAGCTTTTAAGATATCACGCGTTTCTGTGTCATTTTCCATGGCAACAACAAGCATTGCGCCTTGAGCTGGAGCAGGAATCATCCAGTCCAGATCTAAAGAGTTTTCTGGGGTTAAATTGATGCGCTCTAATCCGGCAGCGGCAAATATGGCGCCGTTCCAATCGCTATCTTCCAGTTTTTTCATTCTGGTATTTACGTTTCCGCGGAGATCTACAGAACTATGGGTTGGATATTTGTTTAACCATTGTGCTTTCCTTCTCAAACTTCCGGTGGCAATTGTGCCTTCAGAATTCAAAAAATCTAGGCCTTTATGGATAAGTATGTCTTTTGAATTTGCTCTTTTTAATACAGCTGCCTCTACAATTCCTTTTGGCAATGCGGTTGGCACATCTTTCATTGAGTGTACGGCAATATCAATTTTCCCGGTTAACATGGCAACATCCAGTGTTTTTGTGAAAATACCTGTAATCCCCATTTCATACAATGGCTGCTCAAGGTTTAAATCGCCGGTAGATTTTACAGGAAGTAATTCTGTTTTGTGTCCTAGTTTCTCAAGTGCAGCTTGTACGTTCTTTGCCTGCCAAAGTGCTAATTCACTATCGCGGGTACCAATTCTAATAACTTTACTCATTATATGGAATCTTCTAGCTGAAAGACTTTTTGGATAAGTTCCAAACTTTCATCTGAGGTGTTAGAATCATCTTTAAGGTGATTGGCAAAATGATTCATTATTTTTTGAATAATTCTATTGCTCACTATTTCTGCTTGCTCACTATTGAAATCTACTAATTTCTTGCTCTGGAAATCCAGTTCCGCATCTTTCATAGTTTTCAACTTCTTTTTCAAAGCTTTTATGGTAGGTGCGAATTTTCGCATTTCTAACCATTTGTTGAAATCCCCTTCTACTTCCTTAATGATCTCTTGTGCCTGCGGAATAAATTCTTTTCTTCTTTCTAGCGTAGCATCGGTCATCTGTGAAAGTTGATCTAAATGGACCACAGTTACGTTTTCCATCCCAATAACATCTTCTGCTACATTTTTAGGAATTGAAAGATCTAAGATCAATAATTTCTTTTTCGCGTAGATCAATTCCTTAGAAATGGTAGGGTTTTGAGCTCCTGTTGCCACCACTAGGATATCTGTCTGGCGAATTTCAGATTGAAGATCGGCGTAATCTTTTACTTGTAAATTAAACTTTCCGGCAATCCTTTCGGCCTTATTCTTAGTTCTGTTGATTAAGGTGATATGACTGTTTTTGGAATGTTTCACCAAATTCTCACAAGTATTCCTGCCTATTTTCCCTGTTCCGAATAAAAGAATATTTTTATCGGTAACATTTTCAACTTCATTTAAGATATATTGAACTGAAGCAAAACTCACAGAAGTAGCTCCACTGGAAAGCTGTGTTTCGTTCTTAATACGCTTGCTCGCCTGAATTACCGAGTTTATAAGACGTTCTAAAAAAGGATTAGCAACACCAACCTTTTTAGAAGCTATAAAAGCGAGCTTTAACTGACTTATAATTTCGAAATCCCCTAATATTTGGCTGTCTAAACCGGTTCCCACCTTGAACATGTGAGAAATGGCCTCTCTATTCTTATAGACAAATGCCACTTTTTCGAACTCCTCTACAGTTCCGTGAGTATGCTGGCAAAGTAATTTGATTAGCTGATATGGGTGTTGTGCAAAACCATACATTTCTGTACGATTACATGTAGAAGTAACGATAAGACCGTCTATACCTTCTAGCTTGGCTTGGTGTAGTAAGTTTAATTTTCCTTCTTCGGTAAGGCTGAAATGTCCTCTAATATCGGCATCGGCTTTCTTATAGCTTAATCCAATTGTATAAAAGTGTTTCCCGCGAGAGATATGATAGTTTTCCATGAACCTAATTAGGTATTCGGTGGCAAAGGTAATTGATAGCTTATTTAAAAAGTAACGCTCAAAGTACTAAATATGTCGCTTGATGGGATTTATAGTTGCATGTATCGCTAATTGATGCAAATACGCTAAATTTGTAGTGATTTCAAATGTTATAGAATATTTAGTTTAGATTGATTCTAAATAAAAACCAAAACTTCTTATGATTTCTGAAGAAAAAAATATCGCTGAAGGGTTTGTAGATGAAACCAAAATTGAAGATGGTTTCTATATTTTAAAGTTCCAAAATGAAGAAAATCAGCCACAAAGAATTAGCAGAGAAATAGACAGTACCTACATTCAATTTCATTTTTGTGTGAAGGGAGACGGGAAATTTCTTTTCAATAATAGCAGCTACGAGCTGCCATTAAAAGAAGAATATTCGTTGCTTTTATACAATCCGCAACGGGATTTGCCTTTAAATTTAGATCTGAATCCAAAGTCTTGGTTGATCTCTTTAGTGATCTCTATTAAGAAATTTCACTCCATGTTCTCTCAGGAAGCTAGTTATATTCCTTTTTTGAGTGAAGAGAACAGCGACAAGAAATATTATAAAGATGGTGATATCACTCCCTCCATGGCTATTGTTCTCAATCAGTTAATGAACTTCAATTTAATGCCCTCCATAAAATCGCTATATTTTAAAGCGAAGGCCTATGAGTTGTTAAGCCTTTATTTTAATAGAACAGGAGTTAATAACGTAGAGCAATGTCCTTTCTTGGTAGACGAGGAGAATGTGATGAAGATTAGAAGAGCAAAGGATATTGTGATAGCTCATATGGCAGAGCCACCTTCGCTTCAGGAGCTTTCAACGGAGATCGGATTAAGTTTAAAAAAATTGAAAGAAGGCTTCAAACAGATCTATGGAGATTCTGTTTATAGTTTCCTATTCGATTATAAGATGGAGTACGCCAGGAAATTATTGGATTCAGGAGAATTCAATGTTAATGAAGTTGGTTTAAAAGTAGGCTATAGCACGGCAAGTCATTTTATTGCGGCCTTTAAAAAGAAATTTGGAACCACTCCCAAAAAGTATGTGATGTCTTTAGTGCTCCCAAACAATTCTTAATGTATTGATTTTTCTAATGATCACATTCATCAAAACAACCAAACCATTGGTTACATAAAATTTTATAATCGTAATTTTATTCTCTGAAAAAATTGCTGAAAACGAAGAATCATGAGTAAAGGCGTACTTCTAGTAAATCTGGGATCTCCAGATAGCACCGATCCAAAAGACGTAAAAAAATATTTAGGGGAATTTTTGATGGACGAACGTGTAATAGACGTTCCTCTATGGGCAAGAACCTTGCTTGTAAAAGGAATTGTTTTAAATACCCGTCCTAAACAATCTGCTGCTGCGTATCAAAAAATTTGGTGGGACGAAGGTTCACCTCTAATTGTACTATCTGAAAGATTGAAAGATAAGATAGATGAAAACACCTCTGTTCCTATAGTTTTGGCAATGCGTTATGGAACCCCAAATATAAAATCCGGACTTCAGGAATTACATGATCAAGGGGTAGATGAGGTTTTAATATTTCCATTATATCCTCAATTCGCAATGGCTACCACCGAAACTATCTTGGTGCTGGCAGAAGAATTAAGGAAGGAGTTTTTCCCGAATATGCAGTTTACATCTGTTCCATCATTTTACAATCATCCAGATTACGTGCGGGTACTTGCAAATAGCATTCAAGAAAAATTGAAAGATGTAGAATATCAGCATATCTTGTTTTCTTATCACGGCGTTCCAGAAAGACATATTCGAAAAAGCGATATCACAAAATCTCATTGCCAGATAGACGGTAGCTGTTGCAAGACAGCATCACCAGCACATCAATATTGCTATAGACATCAATGTTTTGAAACCACACGCTTGGTTGCAGAATATCTTCAGCTAAAGGAAAATACTTATAGTGTTTCCTTCCAATCTAGATTAGGTTTCGATCCATGGTTGCAACCTTATACAGATAGAACTATAGAAAGATTTGGAAAACAAGGCATGAAGAATTTAGCCATTGTTACTCCGGCTTTTGTAAGTGATTGTTTAGAGACTTTAGAAGAGATCGCTATGGAAGGAGAAGAGATCTTTCACGAAGTTGGAGGCGAAAAATTTACCGTTGTTCCGTGTTTGAATACTCGTGAAGATTGGGTAAAGGTTCTTTCCAGATGGGTAGACGAATGGGCATTTTCCAATCCTGTGGAAGCATAATGGCCCATATAAATTCAGCGGCTTTAGGTAAGGATCCTATTTGGAGACTTCTAATAAAACAGGCATTACCAGCATCCATCGGGATCTTGGTAATGTCTTTGAATATTCTAGTAGATACGATTTTTGTTGGAAACTGGATCGGGTCTATAGCTATTGCTGCCATTAATGTTGTTTTACCCGTTTCTTTCTTTATTGCCGCGCTAGGGATGGCGATCGGGATTGGAGGTTCTTCTATTATCTCTCGAGCCTTAGGAGCAGACAACAGTTCTAAAGCCTTGAAAACCTTTGGAAATCAGATAAGTCTTACCTTAATTTTGAGTGTTGCTTTAGTCCTAGTTGGGCTAACTTTTATAGATTCTATTATCCCAGCTTTTGGGGGAAAAGGAGATATTTTTGAACCTGCCAAAATTTATTATACCGTTGTTCTTTATGGAGTGCCTTTTTTAGCGCTTTGTATGATGGGGAACAATGTGATAAGGGCTGAAGGGAAACCCAAATTTGCAATGATCGCTATGATCATTCCTTCTGTCTCTAACTTAATCTTAGATTGTATATTAATAAACCTATTAGATATGGGTATGTTGGGAGCTGCGATTGCAACCAGTGTTTCCTATTTTTTCTGCTTTTCTTATGTGGTCTGGTTCTTTCTATCTAAGAATTCAGAATTAAAAATAAATTGGTCACATTTTGGTTTCGATCTACCCGTACTTTCAGAAATTTCCTCTTTAGGATTTGTAACTTTAGCAAGACAAGCCGTAGTAAGCATTACCTATCTTTTAATGAATAATATTCTCTTTGAGTTAGGAGGAGAAGATTCGGTTACCGTTTATGCAATTATTGGAAGAATGCTCATGTTCGCACTATTCCCGGTTTTAGGAGTCACTCAGGGATTTCTGCCAATTGCGGGTTACAACTTTGGAGCGGGAAATTGGGATCGAGTTAGAGAAAGCATAAATACCGCAATACTATATTCTTGTGGTTTGGGGTTGCTGGTTTTCGCTGGAATCATGTTTTTTTCAGAAAATATCGTGAGGGTATTTACAGATAATCCTGCAGTAGTTCGAGATACACCAAGCGCCATGCGTTGGGTTTTTGCCGCAACACCAATTATTGCACTACAGCTTATAGGCTCTGCATATTTTCAAGCAATAGGGAAAGCTATTCCGGCATTATTGCTCACTCTTTCCAGACAAGGCTTTTTCTTTATCCCGTTGGTCTTGATCTTGCCAATGTATTATGGAGAAATAGGAGTTTGGATCTCATTTCCATTGGCTGATGTGCTTTCCACAATTGTTACCGCCTATTTTTTGAACAGAGAAATCAGGTTGCGGTTAAAACCCTCACTTTCAGAAAAGGTTACCTAGAAATTGGTATATTTAATTTCTAATACATCAGTCATCTGATTCAACAACTTTTTAAATGAAAGCAACACTACTTAAACTTTTCATTCTCTTTTTTTTCTTCGGAATTTATACTGAAACCAACGCACAGCGAAATAAAAAATCTGCAGCTACAGAAATAGATCAAGAAGCCTATGCTGCTTTAAAGTATAGATTGATAGGCCCATTTAGAGGTGGAAGATCTGCAGCTGTTACCGGAGTTCCCGGGGAACCTAATTTATTCTATTTTGGATCTACCGGAGGTGGAATTTGGCGTTCTACAGATGGTGCAAGAACATGGGAGAATATTTCAGACGGTTTTTTTGGAGGAAGTATAGGAGCAATAAGTGTTGCAAATAGTGATCATAATATAATCTTTGCCGGAGGTGGTGAAAAAACTTTAAGAGGAAACGTATCCTCTGGTTCTGGGGTTTGGAAATCTGTAGATGCAGGAAAAACCTGGGAATCTAAAGGTTTAGAAAAAAGCAGACATATTCCAAGGATCTCCATTCATCCTACCAATCCAGAGATAGTTTACGCAGCGGTTTTGGGTAATATTTATAAACCAACGGAAGAACGTGGTGTTTATAAAAGTATAGATGGGGGAACCACTTGGAAAAGAAAACTTTTCGTAAATGACCAAGCGGGAGCAGTAGATCTTATTATGGATCCGAACAACCCTAGAATTTTATATGCTTCAACTTGGAGAGTACAACGAACTCCTTATAGTTTAAGTAGTGGAGGCGAAGGTTCTGCGCTTTGGAAAAGTACCGATAGCGGAGAGACTTGGAAAGAGATTTCTAAAAATAAGGGCTTCCCTCAGGACACTTTGGGAATTATGGGAATTACAGTTTCTCCAGTAAATTCCAACAGAGTTTGGGCTATTGTAGAAAATAAAGATAAAGGTGGAGTTTATAGAAGCGAAGATGCTGGTGAAACCTGGAAGAATATAAATAGCGATCGGGAATTAAGACAACGTGCCTGGTACTATACGAGAATTTATGCAGATCCTAAAGATGAGGATGTGGTGTATGTAGTAAATGTGTCTTATCATAAATCTAAAGATGGTGGGGAGAATTTCACTTCAGCAAGAGCACCACATGGAGATCATCATGATATGTGGATAGCGCCAGAAAATCCAGATAGAATCATAATGGGTGACGATGGAGGTGCGCAGGTAACTTACGATGGTGGGGAGACCTGGAGTACCTATCACAATCAGCCAACAGGACAATTTTACAGACTTACTACAGATAATCATTTTCCTTATAGAATTTATGCTGCACAACAGGATAATTCAACTATTAGGATAGATCACAGAAGTACAGATTATTCTATTTCTGAAGAGAATTGGGAATCTACAGCAGGAGGAGAGTCTGCGCATATAGCTGTAGATCCGGAGAACGATGAGATCGTTTATGGAGGAAGTTATGGAGGTTTCTTAACTCGTGTGAATCACGAAAAGAATACTCAACGTGCCATTAATGTGTGGCCTGATAATCCAATGGGACATGGTGCCGAGGACATGAAATATAGATTTCAATGGAACTTTCCAATTATCTTCTCTAAGCATGATCCTAATAAGTTATATACCTTTTCTAACCATGTGCATGTAACTACAAATGAAGGTCAATCCTGGGAAACCATTAGTAGAGACCTTACCAGGAACGACTCAACTAAATTGGGTTCTAGTGGTGGTCCAATTACACAAGATAATACTGGAGTAGAATATTATGCTACTATTTTTGCTGCTGAAGAATCTTCCATACAAGAAGGTTTGATCTGGGTAGGTAGTGATGATGGTTTAGTGCATGTAACTCAGGACGGTGGAAAGAATTGGGAAAACGTAACTCCTGAAG
>JAGXIK010000111.1 GCA_024635715.1 Gillisia sp. | reverse complement strand
TCTCCAGATGGGAAACAAGTGGTGTATGTCCGCAATTTTAAGGATATCATGACAGATAAAAATCTATCCAATCTCTGGATAGTGAATTTTGATGGCACACAAAATAGACCATTAACCACTGGCAACACAATAGATAATTCTCCACGTTGGTCTCCAGATGGAAAAAAATTGCTTTTCAAATCCAATAGGGATGGCGAAATGAGGTTATATTTAAAGTGGATGGATTCCCAACAGCCACAAGTAATTTCCAATTCTAACGATCTCCCAGGATCAATTTCCTGGTCTCCGGATAGCAAGTTCATTGCCTTTTCTAAATTCGTGATTAAAGAGAATGCTTCTCCTATTAAAATGCCAAAGAAGCCGGAAGGCGCAAAGTGGAATGATGCTCCAAAGTATATCACCGAAATGAATTATCGTGCAGATGGAGCTGGTTATTTAAAAAGCGGAAACACACAACTGTTCGTAGTTTCTATAGATGGACATACCCCAAGGCAACTTACATTTAATGAGTTTGATCATGGAACACCCGTTTGGGGTAAGGATGGAAAAAGCTTGTATTTTTCAGCCAATCTTGGAGAAGATCATGAATTAGATCCGATGAATTCAGAAATTCACAAGCTGAACATTGCCGATGGAGAAATAACAACTCTAACAAATAGACAAGGACCAGACAGCGATCCTATAATATCTGCAAATGGTAAGAAAATAGCATATTTGGGCTTCGATGATAGATTGCAAGGATATCAACTTAGCCAGCTCTATATAATGAATACCGATGGTAGTGGAAGCAAGAACATTTCAGAAGAATTTGATAGAGATATTAGTGATATCTCCTGGGATAAAAATGGGGATGGTCTTTATTTTCAGTATAACGACAAAGGCAGTACAAAACTAGGTTACATTTCTACGAATGGCAAAGTACAGGAAGTAACAAGCGACATGGGAGGTCTTTCCCTAGGAAGGCCTTATAACGCTGCATCTTACAGCATTGCAGAAAATGGTAATTACGCTTTTACTTCTGGTAAAAATGCTATGCTATCTGATCTAGGAGTTGGAGTTAAGGGAAAAGACAGAGTGTTAACAGATGTAAATAGTGATTTACTTTCTTTTAAAACTTTAGGAAAAGTAGAAGAGATCTGGTGGAAGTCTTCTGTAGATCAAATTGATATTCAAGGCTGGATTGTAACTCCACCCGATTTTGACCCTAACAAAAAATATCCTTTGATTCTAGAGATCCATGGTGGGCCTTTCGCTAGTTATGGAAATGTATTTGCGGCAGAAATTCAGCTAATGGCTGCAGCTGGATATGTAGTTCTGTATACCAATCCTAGAGGAAGTACCGGATATGGGGAAGAATTCGGAAACTTAATTCATCATGATTATCCCAATAACGATTATCATGATTTGATGTCTGGAGTAGATGCTGTCCTTGAAAAAGGATATATAGATAAAGAAAATTTATTTGTTACTGGAGGTAGCGGAGGTGGTGTGTTAACCGCATGGATCGTTGGAAAAACAGATAGATTTAAAGCTGCGGTTGTTGCAAAACCAGTTATAAACTGGACGAGTTTTGTGTTATATGCAGATAATCCTGGATTCTTTTCTAAATACTGGTTTGGCAAAAAGCCATGGGAAGATCCTGAAAGTTATTTCAAGAGATCTCCTTTAAGTTATGTAGCCAATATAACCACTCCCACTATGTTACTTACAGGAGAGGAAGATTATAGAACACCTATTGCAGAATCGGAGCAATTTTATTCTGCCTTAAAACTAGAAGGAGTAGAAACCGCAATGGTTAGAATTCCTGGATCGGGACATGGAATAGCAAATAGACCCAGTAACCTTATTGCTAAGGTAGCAGCTATCCTATCTTGGTTTGAAAAACATAAGAGCAACTAATATTATCATACAGTTTTACTAAGCTGCGAATAGAGATTATATTCGCAGCTTTATAATTAATCAATAAGTGAAAGTTGGATTCTTTTTAGATCAAGATCTACTTCTAATACAGTCACTATTAAATGTTGACCTAACTTTACCACAGAATTCACATCACTAATATATTCATTTGCTAATTTAGAGATATGGATTAGCCCACTCTCCTTTACACCTATATCCACGAAACATCCAAAATTGGTTATATTATTAACGATTCCTGGAAGCTTCATCCCTGTTCGTAAATCTTTAATAGTATTTACATTTTCATCAAATTGAAAAACCTTGATCTTACTTCTGGGATCCAAACCTGGTTTTTCCAGTTCTTTAATAATATCTTTTAGAGTTGGTATCCCAAGATCTTTTTGAACATAAGTTTCTAGAGCAACTTTTTGAAGCACTTCTTTATTTCCTATTAATTGGTTAATTCCAGTTCCATAATCAATTGCTATCTTATTCACCAACTCATAACGTTCTGGGTGAACAGCAGAATCATCCAATGGATTCTTAGCATTCTTAATTCTTAAAAAACCGGCAGATTGCTCGTAAGCTTTGGCACCTAATCTCGGGATTTGTAAGAGTTCTTTTCTACTTTGAATTGTACCCTTTTCAGATCTATAAGAAATTATATTTTCGGCTAATACTGGTCCAATTCCTGAAACATAAGAAAGTAGTTCTTTACTTGCAGAGTTCACGTTGATCCCAATTCGGTTTACGCAAGTCATTACCACTGCATCCAGTTTATTTTTCAACCTTGTTTGGTCTACATCATGCTGGTACTGCCCTACTCCAATAGATTTTGCATCTATTTTCACTAATTCTGCCAAAGGATCTATTAAACGTCTGCCAATTGAAACCGCACCTCTAACTGTGATATCATAATCTGGAAATTCTTCCCTGGCAATTTTAGATGCCGAATAAATTGAAGCACCAGCCTCATTCACCACATAAACTGCAACCTCTTTATTAAATGGCACTTTCTTTATAAACTGTTCTGTTTCTCGGGAAGCAGTTCCATTTCCAATAGAAATTGCATCAATATTATAAGCATTTACCAAAGACTTTATTTTCTTAATGGCAAGCGTCATTTCTTTCTGTGGAGGATGCGGATATATAGTTTCATTATGTAGCAACATTCCATTTTCATCTAAACACACCAACTTACAACCAGACTTAAAACCAGGATCCAAGGCTAGAATCCTTTTATTACCAAGAGGAGGTGCTAATAATAATTGTTCTAAATTCTCAGCAAAAACCTGAATAGCATCTTCATCTGCTTTATTTTTTGCTTCAGATAAAACTTCATTGGAAAAGGATGGCTTTAAGAGTCGTTTATAGGAATCTTCTATTGCTTCTTTAATATATTTTGAAGCTGAAGAATTTTTTAGATTAAGAACATTCTCTATTAATCGCAAAGCATCCATTTTTTCTACATCAAGCTTTAGCTTTATTACGCCTTCACTTTCCGCTCTAAGAATTGCAAGTAATCTATGAGAAGGAATTCTTTTTAGAGGCTCATTCCAGTCAAAATATTGCTTGTATTTTTGCGCAGCTGGGTTTTCTTTTTCAGATTTAACTACTTTTGAAGCTATATCTGCGTTATTCTGAAATAACCTTCTTAGCTTCTGCCTCACATAAGGATTTTCACTTATCCATTCTGCAATTATATGTTGAGCACCTTCTAGCGCATCTGAAGCAGATTTTACCTCTTTTGATAAAAACCGACTTGCAACTTGTACTAAATTATCTCCGTTCTGAGACATTAGTATTTTGGCTAAAGGTTCCAAACCTGCTTCTCTTGCCACTTCAGCTTTAGTTCTACGTTTCTTTTTAAAAGGAAGATATAGATCTTCTAATTCTACCATAGAATCTGAATTCTGGATCTTTGCTAATAAAGAATCTGTAAGTGAATTCTGTTCTTTAATAGCTTTTATGATAGATTTTTTACGACTCTCTAATTCTAAATAGGATTTTAAAAGCTCGGCTATTTTTTCAATTTCTACTTCATCTAAATTACCCGTTAACTCTTTTCTATATCGCGCAATAAATGGAATTGTAGCATCTTCATTTAATAACCTTACTGTGTTAAGAATAGATCTTTCGGGAACGGCTATTTTAGTTTTTATATAAGGTATTAATTCCAAGTCTTGTAGTTTTAAGTAGTGAAAACAAAGATACCGGGATTCTAATTTATCTAAAGAAATACCTGAAAATATTTCCAGAGAATTAGATATTATTAATTGGAAACTTTAGGGTTTGAAACACTAATTCCGGAACAAAAAAAAATTCCCGCTCCTGAAAGCTATCGGGATCGCAGATTTATGCACATAATTATCCCGATTTTAGTCTTTTTCTTGGCTCTTTTGTCTTGATTCTTGATACTTGGTTTTCGTCTCTCTGTTCCCGATTTATTTGATCAGATAAGTTTTTTTCTCTGGCCCAATACCTTTTAAGGTAAGTGATTTCCATTCTTTTGGCAAGATTTCATTTTTTTGCTCTATCCCATTTTCGGTAATATGCAATCCGCCGAATCCAAATAGCACAACCTGGAGCATCCCTCCGGCACCTGTTGCAAAATATGGATTCTCACTGGTGGCCGATTCTGCCAGAGCTCCAAAAGGAGCACGCTTATTAGGCTCATAACTTCTTTTAAAAAGCCTGTAAGCTTCTTTGGAATCTCCCAATCTGGCATACAAAATGGCAAATATTGATTGCCCCATAGCAGGGCCCTCAGGAGAAAGTTTCGACTCATAATATTTTAAATCCTTAAGAATATTTTCTCTTTCGGTAATTATGTCCAAAGGATAAGATAGTAAGTTCACATCTGCCTGTTTTATGATTTCTCCCTCATAGCTTTGGTTCTCTTTTGTAGTTCCATCAGGGAATTTTAATATCAGAATTTTTGAAGCAACTTCATTCCAGGCTGGATTTGGAGTTTCATCAACTTCTTTGGCTGCAAGGACCGCATAATTTAAGGCTGTTATTGCAGAGCCATTTGTAAATGCATTATCATCAACGTTTGCAGCAAACTCATTGGCACCCACCACATTTTTAATGGAATAACTCCCATCTGCATTTTTTGAGACACGGCTTACCCAATAATCTGCTATTTCTTTTAACATAGGATAACCTCTTTCAACGAGCCATTCTTTGTTTTTGGTCACACGGTAATAATTCCAGAAGGCTATAGCTACATCAGATGTTATATGATGTTCAAAAGTTCCTGTAAGTGCCCAGGATGGAGTTGCTTCCTCACCTGTATCATCACTTTCCCATGGGAACATTGCGCCTTTGTAACCGAAGTTAACAGCTTTTTGTTTTGCCTTCCCCAATCGGTCAGACCGGTAGTTCACCAAAGAGCGTGAGATATCCTGATTCAGTAATAATAGAGGGGGAAACATCCAAAGCTCTGTATCCCAAAAAATATGTCCGTTATAATTTTGTGAAGACAATCCCATTGGGGCAATACTCAAATTAGAATCACCTCTTGAGAATGCATATAAATGATACAGCGCCAAGCGCACATCTAGTTGCGACTGTAAATCACCTTCAATCACAATATCTCCTTCCCAAAGCTCTTTCCAAAGTTTTTTATGTTCACCCAGTAAATCCTTTCTTGGAGTTAATAAATTGAAAATAACAAAACGCTCCGATTCGGTTTGAGGATCTTCAAAATCCTGAGTGGTTGTTTCTGCTGCAGTCCAAGCAAACTCACTCAGCTCTCCTTTTTTTACTTTTCTTTCAAAAGACAACCTGTTATCGTATTCAGAAACTTTATTGTGTTTAAGTTCCGGGCGTTCATTTTCTCTTACGGAATTGATGTCATGCCATATAAAAGTTGCAGATGTGGCAACGGTATGTTTACCATATTGACTTTTAGCAAAGGTTTGCAAAATGGGCATTGTAGTTTCCAGGTCCTTGAGTACTCTAAAAGTGCTGGTAGGATCCTGATATACTTCTGGAGTTAATATTTTTCCGGTAACTTTTATTTTGATATCCTTTTTTGCATCGACTTTAAAATCTATATAACTTGAATATTGGATGTTTCGAAGGGCATATATGGTATAAGTTACCTTTGCTTTGTCTTTGAAGTTGAAGGAAGTGGTAAAGGAAGCTTCCTTCATATTCAAGGTTTGCACCCAGTCTGAAATGTTATTTTCTGTAATTTTTTCCCCGTCAATTTCCATTTCGAGATTCCCGAAATTCATTCCCAAGATAATTTTGGAAACCCCTAAAGGAGATTCTTTTTCATATACATTGTTTAATATTACCGAACGCACCTCAAAAGGTTTATCCTCCGGCAGTATTCCAATCCTTCCATTTGCGACAACAACACCTGTATATTGCTCAACCTTTCCTGTAGATAGTTTCCACCCATCTTCTTGGGATTGACACAAAAAAGTGCTGAAAAATGTAAGAATGAGAGCAAAGAGGATTCTTTTCATATTCGTGTATTTGAAAATATTAAAATAAAATTAAATGACAAAGTATGTAATATTAATGAAAACAATTTTTCGTAAGAAAGTAACTTAAGAATTTCTGAAATATATACAGATTTCTATCCATAAAATTGAATTGAAATTCAATCATTTATATCTTAAAATCTATAAAAGGATCACTGTACAGATAAAGGCATGTAAATATCTGCCCGCCATTCAGTAAACTCAATTCCAGTCATGGGATTATCAAAATAGACTTCCAGCGGAAGCGGATTTATTGCAATTTTTTCCCGGCTTGCCTTTTCATATAAGTCTAGCCAGGCCAAATGTGATTGCCTGTAATTTCCATTAAAAACAGCAAAAAGGGATTTTGAAGATTCTATATGCTTCAGTTGGATTTCACCAGTTTCTTTTAAACTATTATTGAATTGGATAGGGAAGCAAAAATCGAAAACAATTTCATTTTCATCAATATTCCATTGTGTAACTTTGAGCATGGGAGATCCCTGAAGTTTTAAGTCATTATCTGAAAGATAAGATTCAATTGTGCCAACGGTCGCCACCATGGCATTGGCTTTATTATATACCTTAGCTTTCGAAGTTATACATGCACAGTCAAAGGCAGGGGATATAGCGGTATCTGAAATCCTTATTTTATAAGCATTTTGTCTGGCATTCAAAATTTCATTGAATGCAGAAAAACGCTCTTTTAAATTGGCAAAATGACGGCTCTTTTTGAAAGGATTTAAAATTTCAAACCGGTTTTTCAACTTATTCTCCTTGTCTAAAGTACTTACTACTACTTGAGTGACAGAATCATTAACATATTCAAATTCCCATTCCATAAGCAGAGAATTCTTATTATCCAGATCAACCTGCTGCAATATCCCGGAAAATGGCTCTTTATATATTACTTTAATATTTTGCATGGTGTCCGCAGGTGTGAAATTCTCCCAATTTAATATTTCCTGATACACTGTAGCGGGACCATATTTAGCCTTAAATCGAAACTGGTAATCGTATTCCTTAATAAAGAGATACCAAACAGTTGCAATCAAAACTACCACTAGGCTGATACTAATAATTTTTTTCATTTTAATTTGTGGCTACCTCTTTTTTAGAGATATCCATCTCCAATGTTTCAATTACATAATTCCCAAGTTTTCTTCCCTGATCTAGTCCAACCTCAACTGCTGCTCGATAGTGAATCCCACCATACATTCTACTAACTGCCGCTTCAGCTGAAGCCTCGTTAAAAGAATTAAAATTTCGAACAGGAAGTCCATAAGTTAATTCGGTATCATCCTTAAAGCTGAAATTATCCCCAAATATATCCGTCAAAGCTATTGCGGCGGCACCAGAAACAACGGAGTGACCGCTGGTATATTCAGGAAATGGAGGTGTCTGGAGAACAGGCTTCCAGTTTTCATCAATATATTTATTGATCAGGGTTTCAGGACGAATCAAATTGCTTCGGTATTTTTCTTCCCAACAACTGATGAAGGCATCTGCCATGGCAATAGATGTTTTAGTATATGCATACACTGTTTTATCAAAATCGGTCTTATCTTTAATACAGGCTATTTTTGTAATTCCAATCCAATGGGCTCCTGGGGTAATCTTTTTTTTGGCAAACATTAAATGTCCGCGAGTTACAGTAACATAAGGATTACAATCCCAAAATTGTGCGATAGCCAATTCCTCACTATCATCTCCTTGCTCGTTCATTTTTTGTTTTATATTATAAACTTCCATTAATTCTTTATGGAATTGACTCTCCTCATCCATAGAAAATACAGGAGGTGGTATTGGTTTGAATTGATCTGGAGATTTAAGAATAAAAGGTCTAATTTTGTCCCAATGAGGTTCTATTCCATCCATGTATGAAGGCGGAGTGGGTTGCCATCGCCCGGGTTCATCACTCATTACCGTAAACTTTGGCTTAGTCCGGGTTTCTTTGTAATTATCCTTATCCATCCAGGATTTTATGTGTTCGGTTACCTGCATTGCATAAATTTTTGAAGCCTCAAACTCCTCTTCATTAGTGCTTTTCCAGATTTTGTATAAACTATCGTGGTAGACTTCAATTCTCTCTTCAGAAAAGATAAGGCTCTTACTTATTTCTATATGTGCGATCAAAGCTGCTAAGCGGAAATTAACAGGCTTTTGGGGATTGGGTTTTGGAATGGGTTCCAGATCGGTTAACTGACCCGACAAAGATTTATATTGAGGATTTTTAAGAGAAATTATCTCATAGGCTGCTATATTTGGATATGCAAATATCCTACTTGCTACGGGTGGGGAGAAAATATCGTGTACCATAACATCACTAACCCTGTCGATTACCTGATGCAAATTTACCGCAGTTATTTCTATATGTTTATTTTCTTTATTGCAGGAAATTGCAATAAGAATTGTGGCCAATAATAAAAATATGCTTTTTCGTTTCATCATAATCTAGTTATAATTCATCAATTTATAAACTTCCGCAGGCGCATCGTTTACAGTTATTAATAGGTATTTTCTGGAATTCAATTCTAAAATATTTAGGTGTCTGACCGATTTTTTTGAGAGTTCCAGTCCAAGATAATTGGCTGGGATTATATTTTTTTCGTCTAGGATCAAAGCTCCCGAAAATGCATCCAATCTACCGTGGTAAGGTTTTAATCCGAAATAATTGCCGGCTGCCAGTACTTCCAATGTACCGTCATTATTAAAATCATAGCTAACAAAAGAGGTTATTGGCGCCAATTGTAAAGGAGCTTTAAATGCTATAAAGTTGAATTTCCCATCATTGTTTTTCAGGTATCCCGAGCTTAAGATATTTACTTCTAAAAGCCGGGCCTTTGAAAGTGAATTTCCTTCAAAAACCTTCTCTATTGGTATTCCCGCAAAGGACTTATAATCAGGAAATTTTTTTCTCATAAGACTGCTTAACTGTCCGGAAAGTTCATCCAGTCCTTCCAGGCTGTAATATTCCCCATTTTTTTCAGAAGCCAAAATAGTTTCTGTATCACCATTCCCGTCAAAATCATCATAATACATTCGCAATGGATATTTATCAGATGCTTTGAACTTTGTGTTGGTTCCCCAGTTCCCAAGGATATAATCCATATCCCCATCATTATCAATATCAAAGGGAATTATAGCCTGCCAGAGGCCATTCAGTTTTTGGGTTATTAAGCTTACTTTCTCCAGTTTGCCTTTATTATTTTTAAAAAAAGATGGTTCCATCCACTCTCCCACTACAATAAGATCATCCCATCCATCGGTGTTAAAATCGGTCCAAATTGCATCTGTAACCATCCCTATTTTTGTTAGTTCCTTATTTTCTACTTCCGAAAAATCTCCCTTTTCATTTTTCAATAAGTAAGAGTTGGGCGTATTTCCAAAATCATAGGAAACGGCATTACTTCCAATAAAAAGGTCTATATCTCCATCTTTATCAAAATCCTTCGCACGAATTACAGCGGAGTTTTCGTAAATTTCAGGAAAAGCGTTTTTTGAAAATATGGAATCTTTATTTAAAAAATAGCTGTCCAATAATGGTTTCATCTTTCCATAGAAATTTCCGCCCGCCGACCCTATAATTAAATCGTTCTGC
>JAGXIK010000110.1 GCA_024635715.1 Gillisia sp. | reverse complement strand
GTGGTCAGGTGGGTAAGCATACGGTTGCTTACAAAATGGTCGTAACGACTCAGCAGTATTTCTGCCATCACGTTGCATTCGTTGCCGAAATGGTTCACCGGACGCTCAGTGCCCACATCATCGAAACAATACACCTTGGGCACATATCGCCCCGAACGGAACTGATAGGACGATTTAGTGTATTTGGCCATGACCTCGTATCCTCGTTGCACAAAACTGAACGTAACTTCACGGGAGGATTGAATCGTATAGCGTTTTTCCGACGGAAAAAAGTCGTTAAGCAGATGCATCAGGGCCGTTTTGCCGGCTCCTACAGGCCCCACAAGGAGTATCCCCTTGCCCGGGCTCATCCCTCTTTTCTCCATGTTTTCTTTATCGCCTATGGCATAAATGAGGAGTTTGTAGAATATCTCATGATCTCTGGGATCTATCTTGAAGTTTTCCCCATATTTCGTTTTGCCGGCACTCTCCAACCATAGCAGACAGGCTGGGAAACTGTAATGCATCCAACCGTTCTTTTCCCATCGGATGCCCTTTTCATAGCGGTTCTCCATAATCTTTGTTGTTTGATGTTGACAGGTAATTGTTCGTATTATCCTTCATGTCCGTCTTTGGACCATACCGGGAAATGTTGAGTATCCAGTTGCGGCCAGCAGCTTTCCAGTCCTTCATGGGGCTTTTTCCGCCCACCTTCCATCCATTAGATTCGAAGTGGTTGAAGAAGCGTTGTGCTTCGGTCGCAGGGATTTTTTTTTCTTGGAAAAAGATTTCCAATTGCGATAAGGTCGGCTTACGGAAGCGCCGTTTTATCCCTTCATCCACTTCCGGATTATCTTCTTTTTTTTCGGGGTCGGCGAAAAATTCTTTTTGTTCGCGCGCGCCCTCTCTAAATGTTTTATTAGTTGTTTCTTTATTGTTTATTAAAGGTTTATAGTTATTATTTAATAACTTATTAATAGTGTTATCAGTGCTATTACCAGTGCTATTACCAGTAGTATTACCAGTGGTATTATCAGTGCTATTACCAGTACTATTATCAGTGGTATTATCAAAAGTGATAATAGTTATCTGCGAACCTTGAAAGGTGCTCTTGCTCGGTCGGTAGCGAACGTATCCCCATTCGTCTAGCTCTTTCATGCTTTTGATAAAAGTATTCACAGAGCCAATCTTGGAAAGGGGCATCAGTTCCTGTCGGGCTACATGCATGGGATCGACAAACATCAGCTTTTCGATAAATAGGATGCTATCCTTGAGTAAGGTGAAGCCGACCAACATCCTTTACTTTTAATTTCAATCCATCATTTAAATTAGTTTACGATAAAATGCAGTGACCAATTTTACAAAGGGGGGTCAACATGCTCCGTATTTCTTGTGCGACAACGCACAAAAGTCGGGAAGCTCGCTTTGTATAAAAATATCGCAATTTCTTAATAAAGGGGGTCAGCAACTGCCGGAATGACCTGCTGTTTTCGGATGAAACCGAATCGAAATTTTCACTGTATTCGGGGGGTCAGCTTAGTCCGGATTATCCACTCTTTTGCTAATTCTCGATGAAATTGAATATCATCATAATTTGTGACGCCCCCTTTAAAGGAAATCTCGATATAATTGTCTTTAATAGAGCAGTCTTCATTGAATGTAAAAACAAAGCCTATTGTCTTGATCTTTCTGTCATTGTCTCCTTTTTTAAAAAGGGGTAGGTGTATATAATCAGACCCTGTAAACCATTGTCCAATACTCAATCTTTTTTCATCGGATTATGCACTATCTCTTTGGCGTAATGCACATGTAAAATCAGGGTTGTTCTTTTTGATTGCTACAAGTTCAGAAAGGATTTCATCACTTAATTGAACTATCTTATTTTTATTGTCATTTTGAGTCGTTTGGCTTATAAGTCAGATGATTATATTATTCCATTCTTCATTTAATAAAAATTTGTCAAATCCATTTAAATATACTTTTTTTCTATTATCACCTTTACTTGAAATTACCCAGTCATCTTCTGCTCTATAACTGCCATAATCATTGTTGTACATTTCTTGCAGGGGGTAAAACTCTTTACTTTCAATAAAAGCAGTAGGATCAGGTTGATAACTAATGTGATAATCTTGGTTTTTATTTGGTTTGATAGCATGCTTTAATATTCTGTTTAAATGGTAGTCACTAAAAGAATACCCAACTGTTATTAATAGATCTGCTCTGTTACAATCGTATAGAAAAGCATTATACATTGCACTTAAAGGATCTAAAGAAATCCGCTGAAGTTTATTATAACCAGTAACTATATTTATGGGTATTATAATCTGATTTGGATTAGTAGGTTGTAAATCAGTGAACTCTATTTCTTTACTTACTTCAAATGGTTTTAACCAAAAATCATACTCTTCATTGAAAAGCTTGTGCCAATAAATACAGCCATGTAAATTGTAATGACAAAGGCAATTACGGTCTTTCAATATTTTATTAATATTGTATCCGTATCCCCTAGAGTAATCATCTTCATCATTCAAATTGAATCCATCAAATACTTTATATTTATCTCTTACTATGTTAGGGAAAAGGCGGTCGTAATTAGTTGTGTATACTCTGATTCTATATCCACAACTTTGATAATATGAAATGAATTTTACTAATGATTTATTTAGAGTAGAATATTTCTCATTCTTAATATCAAAGACATAGCCTTCAATGGCATTGGCAACTAACTTATAATAGTGTTTAAATAGTTCAGAGAAATATACACGATCTACAATTTCTACGTCTACATTCTCACAAGAATCACTTTCTCTCGGAAAATAAAGATACACCTTGCCATTCCCATTGTCTGCAACTCGATAATCTTTTATTTCTTCAATCCAATCCTGAAAATTAAGATATGAAGGAGAGAACGAGGTATTGCCTGGACTTATCCCGCCCTCATTGGATTGTGCTAATACAAAATCAAGCATGCCTTCCAACGCACCTAGAAAGGTTTCAAAATTCACTACATCGGAAGTGCCATAAAACTTTTCTAACTTTTGGAATATGTATTCTCCTATCGGAGTATTGTTTGTTCTGGTTACGTAAGTAGTGTTATTTCTAATAATTGGATCAATATCTCCACAAAGAGGGCCATTCCATGCTTTAGCTGCACCAGCCCCAAGAAAGAGCACAAGAGTTTTGTTTTTATTTACAGCAATTGTCTTCAAAGCAATATGCTTATTTTTCAATTGATTAAAGTATTTCTCGCAATGAAGCTTTTCACTTTTATTCGTTTTGTTAACTCTCTTATTTTTAGCTTTTGCTTTTCTTTTTCTCATTGCTTACGTGAATAAAAAATAGAATCTATACCATTTAACTTAAAATTATAGGTGCTCTATGTCGGTACTTAAAGTTATTATTTGGTTGTATCTGTATATAAATATTTAACAGATTCTTCAAATTTAGAAAGGTCAATATCCATGCTAATATCCTTACCAAGTACTTCTTTTATTAAGTTTTTAATCTTGTTTTTATTTGCAATCTTCTTATCCTCTTTTGAACCAGTAATTAAGTTAAGTTCATCTTTGAATGATAATAAAGGTTCAAATAGTTTGTTATATGACCTTCCGATTACTCCGGTAAACATCTTAATGCTTGGTTGCTTATATCCATTAACTAGAATATGTTCCATTGAAATACCTGGATACGGATCTATATAAACAATTTTTAAACCCATCTGATACGCCTTTTTAGCACATAATTCACAAGGACTTGCAGTTGTATATAGAGTGCCTCCTGTTAGTGGTTGCCCTCCAAACTTTGATACCTGAAGCATTGCATTCTCTTCGGCATGAAGCGATCTTGTATGAACTTGGTTATCTTTTAATTCATATTTATTATGAAGTGTCTTGAAACAGAAACTGTGGTTTAAATTTAGCAGATCTGTTTCGGCAACGCATTTGGCAAAGTGTTTTTTAGTGTTTTCATGAAAATTACCACCATCTTTGTAGGCCTTTCCACTTGTGTCTGTTTCAAAAGGGCTATAGGATTGATCTAGGGCGTTAATGTCGGCTGGATGAATTACGTCTTTTAGTGTTCTGAGATTGCAAGGAATTGAGCCTTGTGGAACATCATTCCATCCAACAGATTTTATTGAGTGGTTTTTATCAGTAATAATTGCACCAACTTGTCTAGAAATACAACCTGAATTAAATTTGCTATTATAAGCAATTTGCATGCAACGTTCTTCTTGCGAGGGTGTTATTATACCAGGGTGGAGAATTAGAGCGTTTATTTTAATCCATTGTTCAGTCATTGTGAAGAAAGTTGAACGATGTGTATTTTTATCAAATCTATCGACATCTTCACCTGGATTATTAATATGTATTTCACTTTTTTGGATGCAATTCTCTACATCTGGGGCAAAAAAACGTCCGCCCTTAATACTACTACCGTCATTCTCTATCTTATCTAGATTGACTACTTTTTTTATAGTAAGGTCAATTTCATTAGGGTTTGTTTTATCACCATTATCATGCAATTTCATAATTCTGTCTCTTATCCGTTCTTCACACCGTCCTTCGTTATGGATAGCAATCATATAAAAAGCAGAATACCTTTCCTTTAGAAACATTATTTCTAAAGAATTACGCAGAGAATCAATACATATATGACAAGAAGAGCTAGAGGAGTGACTTTTCCAGGCTTTGATTAGTTTATTAATAACTCGTACAACTGAATAAATGTGTTTTGGGTCAATCTTGTCATCAAGGTTTCTGGTTTTTCGAAAGGGATCTCCAGTAGCCCTAATCTTATTTCCTAATCCATGAACTAGGAAAGAACCTAAATAGTAATCCTTTTGTCCAACAGAAGCAAAAAGCTTTGTTGTTAGTTTTGAAAACTGTATTCCATAAAAGCAATTAAATAAATCCAATAGTTGCTCATCTTTAATTGTATTAAGATCAGAATCAATTTTCTTAAATAACTTTAATAATATCTTATAATCGGAATCTGAAGTTAGTATAGCTATTTCTTCTCTAGAGATTTCAATATCTATATAGTCATTATCAAATTCAGTTTCTGATTTCTTAAAGTTGTATTTTATTATTTCATATAAGGATTCAATAAAACTCTCTTTATTCGTTATTATTCCTTTTCTAATTGCATAGTGTAAAGAATAGAAAATTAAAACTGAGAGGTATGAGATGGTTTTATAAGTCTTGTTATTCTTTTTGAAAAAGTCGTAACAAATTGTGTATTTTTTTTTAAATAGGGTATTGTTGTCTGTTAAGGGATTGTCATCTTCCTTTGGATCAATAAGTTTTATATCTTCAGGTCGCCTAATCATAAGGTTTTTATCATACTCTATACTGCTAGATATGATTTTAGAAAATCTGGTACATCCACTACCTGTTCTTCCTGTAAGGCCTACAATGGAAAAGTTATTTCTTAGACTGTAAATTTCATCAATATTCATAAAACGTTAGGTTTAGGGTTTTAACTTATCATTATCAATTAATTGTAAGTCTGATGCGCTTCACAATAAGGATTATCAATGCTTGTATCTGCTTTTTCTCCACATAAATGGCAATACTGGCCATTAAGGTTAGAACCTCCACTCCTGTATTCGCTATACTCTACAGGGCGCGATTTATTTAGATTAATTTTTTGTCTTGATCGAATACAATAACCAAACTTTAGGCTAAAGGAGTCGGCCTTTACTTCAGAAATAAGGTCTGATCCAATTATTTCTTTTTGGATGTGCTGAAGTACGTTCTTTATCTCTGTCCTATTGTTAAAAGACACACCTGCTTCAAACGAATTATCAAATGATGATGTTAACAGATTAAGTGATGTAATAAGGCAAAACTTATCGTTAAGATAAATTTTTGAATGCAATTTAGGATGATGCCACATTTTACCACCCAAACTGTTGAACCGTTCAAAAAAGGTAAATGTTTCGATATTTTGCATTTGACTGCTATGCAGAACCATTTCTACATGTACACCATCTCGAAGTTTGGATAGGATTTCTTCAATTACCACGTTCCCTGGCGAAAAGTACGGCGTTACGAGGTAAAGATGTTTTTTTGACTCTTGAACGATATCATGGAACTCTCGTTTTACATCTGCATTAAATTCAACATTCATTCCTGCCCTAAGATGATGAATGGCTCGGACAATTACTACGGATAAAACATAGAGTAAAAGGAAAATAACAGTACTCCCTATCATGTCCTCAAAAAAATCATTCCAAAGGTTTATTCCAGCATAAAAAACATCAAAAATGATGACTACCAGTAAGGATTGAAAATAGACGTTGTAAACAATGTCATTTAAAATATTATGTATCTTTTTAATAAAATGGTTTTGTTGCATATCTTTATTTGGTCGTTTTATATTTCTCCTTGGGCTCCGCAGCCATGCTTCGACACATCTCAGCAGAACTGCCCAACTCACTCACTTGCTCCTCTGCCTCTTTTACCGCACTGCCGTGAGCTTGTCGAATGGTTACCTGCCCATTCATAAGCATGGGCAATAACCAATCGCGAAGGGAGGCGAGTTGTTAAATTTAATCCTATACCAAAGATTTAACATTTCAAACAGTACGAATTTGAAAAATATGTTCTATGTTTGTCATGTCATTGCTCAGTTGAGTAAAGGACTTGGTTGGCCGCATTACCGTAAATGCGGTTTTTTTCTGCCCGTTTGTTTCGTTCCTTTTTGAGGTCATCGTCTTCCTTCTTTTTATCTACACCACCGCCGGTTCTTAAATAATAATCGGGTAGTACTTCTT
>JAGXIK010000109.1 GCA_024635715.1 Gillisia sp. | reverse complement strand
TCAGCCATTGCTGATTGTAATATTTGTATTCTGAGTTCTTTATGGAAATTTCAGATAATTAAACACAGAAGTGATTATATATTTGATTTTCAGCCCTTTTCTATTTCCATTTCTTTATCTAAAAAGGAGTGCAAAAATACAACTTATTTTGTTATATTCAAATATTTGAGAACTCAGTTTTAAGAAACTGAATTTTTGAATAAAAAATGAAAGATCAAAATTAACACAGAGTAGATCATTCCAAGTGTAGCGACACCTGTCCAACCAAATATTTGCCATGCATAAGCACCAGAAATGGTTCCTAAAGCACCTCCAATAAAATACCCAACCATATAGATTGTATTGATCCTATTTCGTGCATCCTGATTTTTTGAAAAAATAATGTTTTGATTAGTAATATGTAAAGACTGTAATCCCATATCAACAAAGATCACTCCTATAATCAAACCGATAATTGAACTACCCGAAAACACGAATACTCCCCAAGCAACAATCATTAAAATAGTAGAAATGGTGATAAGTCTGTTTTTATTCATCCTATCACTAAGTTTCCCCATAACTGTAGCGGCAAGCGCACCTCCAATTCCCAGAATTCCAAAAGCGCCTGTAACACCGCTTCCATAATTAAAAGAATCTTCCATTAGAAATACCAAGGTGGTCCAGAAAGCACTAAATCCTGCAAATCCTAATCCTCCTCTTACTGCAGCTAATCTTACTGAACTTTCAGACCTAAAGTAATGCAGAATAGATTTCATGAGTTGGGCATAAGTCCCTCTAAAATCTGGAGCGAGTTCTGGTAATTTATATTTTAATAATACCCAGTAAATCAACATTATTCCCGTGGCTATATAATACATGGCTCTCCAACCAAGAAACTCACCTACCATTCCACTTATAAATCTACTTCCTAAGATTCCTATAAGCAGTCCACTCATTACAATTCCTATAGCTCTTCCTTTCCTTTCTTCTGAAGCTAACTGTGCAGCCATTGGAACAAAGAGTTGGGGGACTACTGAAGAAAATCCAATAAAAAAGCTGGCAATAGTAAGAATTAATAAAGATGGCGCTAAAGCAGCTGCCAGTAAACTGATGACAATTGCAATAAAATCTATAAGTATAAGTTTCTTTCTGGGAAATTTATCCCCAAGCGGAATTATAAATAATAATCCTAAAGCATATCCTATTTGGGTAAATAAAGGAATATTACTTACAGCTGTTTCCTTTACCTGATAAGTTTCTGCAATAAGATTTAGAAGGGGTTGATTATAGTAGTTATTGGCAACTACCAATCCCGCTCCAACGGCCATAAGATATAATAAAGAATTAGGAAGTTTGGCCTCAGTCATTCATCTTCAGTAACTCTTAGTTGTGCTTAGCAATAACATCATTAGCAATATTGAGCAAAGTATTAAACTGCTCTTCCAGTGTTAATGAAGAATTATCAATTTCTATGGCATCATCGGCTTTTACTAAAGGAGAATCTTCTCTGGTGGTATCTAAATGGTCTCTCTCTTCTACATTTTTAAGAACCTCATCGTAACTTACCTCCTGCCCCTTCTCTTTCATTTCCTTAAATCGGCGCTTTGCTCTTTCTTCTGCAGTAGCGGTCATAAAGATCTTCAATTCTGCTTTTGGAAAAACTACAGTTCCTATATCTCTACCATCCATTACAACTCCTTTCTCAAGTCCCATTTGCTGTTGTTGTGAAACTAGTTTTTTACGAACTTCTGATAGAGCCGATACCCTACTAACATACTGAGAAACTTGCATTGTACGAATTTCATCTTCTATATTTTCTTCATTCAAATATATAGCAGCGAAACCTCGAGAAGCCTCAAAAACAAATTTCAAAATTAAAGACGGCAAGTCTTTAATTAGACTTTCTTCATCAAAGGAATCCTTTGTAATATACTTTTTTCGCATTGCATATAGCGTAATAGCTCTATACATAGCGCCTGTATCTACATAGACATAACTTAATTCTTTGGCTAATTGTTTTGCAACCGTACTTTTTCCTGTGGAAGAAAAACCGTCTATTGCTATGGTAATTTTATGATCTGTCAAGCTATTAGATTTAATGGATTAATCCTGTTTACTTTTCAAATTCAAAGATAAATAAACCAGATTTTAATTGGAACAAAAAAATAAACCCTGAATTGCTTCAGGGCTTACGATCCTATAATTCTTTAGGATTATCTACTTTCTCATTGGTAAGAGCAAGTTCAATAACATCCTTCATTTCACTTACATAATGAAAAGTAAGACCTTTCACATATTCAGCTTTAATCTCATCGATATCTCTTTTGTTCTCTACACAAAGAATAATTTCCTTTATTCTTGCTCTTTTGGCTGCAAGAATTTTCTCCTTGATTCCACCAACAGGCAATACTTTTCCTCTTAAGGTGATCTCCCCGGTCATTGCAAGACTCTTTTTGATCTTGCGCTGAGTAAATAATGACACCAAAGATGTTAGCATCGTAATTCCCGCACTAGGACCATCTTTTGGAGTTGCTCCTTCTGGCACGTGTATATGAACATTATATTTCTCGAATACTTCAGGATCTAAATTCAACATTTCTGCATTAGACTTAAGATATTCCATTGCAATGGTTGCTGACTCTTTCATCACTTTTCCAAGGTTTCCGGTAATATTTAAATTCCCTTTACCCTTAGACAAGATAGATTCAATAAATAAGATATCTCCACCAACACTCGTCCAGGCCAATCCTGTAACTACTCCGGCAACATCGTTATTTTCATATTTATCACGTTCCATTCTAGGACTTCCTAGAATCTTTATTACATCTTCGTTAGTGATCTTTACCACATACTCTTCTTCCATTGCAATATTCTTGGCAGCATAACGCACCATTTTTGCAATTTGCTTTTCTAAACCACGAACTCCAGACTCTCTAGTATAACCTTCTACGATCTTTTCTAGCTGAGCTTTACCAATCTTGATGTGTTCTTTAGTAAGTCCGTGTTCTTTAAGTTGCTTAGGCAATAAGTGCTGCTTAGCGATCTCAACCTTTTCCTCTATGGTATATCCTGTAACATTAATGATCTCCATTCTATCTCTAAGAGCGGGTTGCACAGTACTTAAGCTATTTGCAGTTGCAATGAACATCACCTTAGAAAGGTCAAATCCCATTTCTAAGAAATTATCATGGAACTCACTATTCTGTTCTGGATCTAAAACTTCTAATAATGCTGAAGACGGATCCCCATTATGACCACTATTAAGTTTATCTATTTCATCTAATACGAAAACTGGGTTACTAGTTCCAGCCTTCTTAAGACTTTGGATAATCCTACCCGGCATCGCACCAATATAGGTCTTTCTATGTCCTCTTATTTCTGCTTCATCTCTTAGTCCACCTAAAGAAATTCTTACATATTCTCTTCCCAAAGCTTCTGCAACAGATTTCCCTAAAGATGTTTTACCAACTCCCGGAGGACCATACAAACAAAGGATAGGAGATTTCATATCATTTCTTAGCTTCAAAACTGCTAGATATTCAATGATTCGTTCCTTTACATCATCTAAACCATAATGATCTCTATCCAAGATCTTTTTAGCTCGTTTTAAATCGAATTTATCTTTACTAAATTCATCCCAAGGAAGGTCTAGAAAAAGATCTAAATAGTTTCTTTGGATTGAATACTCAGCAACCTGAGGATTCATTCGTTGCATTTTAGCAAGCTCTTTAGTAAAGTGCTTTTCAACTTTTTCATTCCATTTTTTATCTTTAGCACGAACGCGCATTTCTTCCATCTCATCTTCATTAGAAGCACCACCAAGTTCTTCTTGGATAGTTTTCAATTGCTGATGTAAGAAATATTCACGCTGCTGCTGGCTCATGTCGCTTTGCACCTTGCTCTGGATCACATTTTTAAGTTCCAGTTTCTGGTTCTCAACGTTCATGAACTTTAAAGTATCTAGCGCTCTGTTCTTCAAATTATTGGTCTTCAATAATTTTTGCTTTTCCTCTACGCTCAAATTCATGTTAGAAGAGACAAAATTTATCAAGAAAGAAGGGCTTTCAATATTTTTTATAGCAAAAGAAGCTTCCGACGGGATATTCGGACTTCCCTTGATGATTTGAAGCGCAAGATCTTTAATAGATTCTATAATTGCTCCAAATTCGGCATTCTTTAAATCTGGTCTAACTTCCGCTACTTCATCTACAGAAGCAGTCATATAAGGTTTTTCAGAAATAACCTCTTTTATTTTAAACCGCTTTTTCCCTTGGATAATCACTGTAGTATTTCCATCGGGCATTTTAAGTACTCGCAGTATCCTTGCTACTACTCCGGTTTTATAAATATCATCTACTCCGGGATTTTCTACATCCTCGTCCTTTTGTGCTACAACACCTATTACCTTATTCCCGTTATTCGCATCGTTAATAAGCTTTATAGAGGTATCTCTCCCGGCGGTAATTGGAATTACAACACCTGGAAATAACACAGTATTTCTTAAGGGTAGTATTGGTAAAATTTCGGGGAGTTCTTCTTTATTTATCTCCTCTTCATCTTCTGGGGTCATCAAAGGAATTAACTCTGCATCTTCATCGATTCCTTGAAATGACAAACTGTCAATATTTAATAATTTAGATTTAGCCATATCTTTATTTAGGTCAAACTGTCATTACAGTTTATTATTTATATCTACGTACAATCTTCGGCTAAGGTTTAATCCTACTGCCTCTGCACGTAGCGGGTATTATTTTAATTTGTTATTTCAATTGTTATGCCACCAAAAAAAATTCAACTTTTTTTTCTGAAACTGTAACAATTTAAAAACATAGGTATCTTTATAGTAGAAGCCTAATAGAAATTTCTTGACACCAAGCATTACTTACACAGACGATTTGATTGTACGTTGCCAAAAACAGGAGCAGCGAGCACAATTAGAAGTATATAAGAAATATTACAAAGCAATGTATAATACTGCTCTTAGAATTGTAAAGGATTCTGCTGAAGCTGAAGACATCATGCAGGAAGGGTTTATCAAGGCTTTCTCTAAGATCGATTCGTTTGAAGGGAAATCTACATTTGGAGCTTGGATCAAGAAAATTGTAGTAAACCTTAGTATCAATGCGTATAACAAGAAAATAAAATATGTGCAGGTTTCTTATAATGATGAGTTTAAGAATGAAATAGATGAAGGAACAGAAATAGGTATAACTGAAGAAGAGGAAAACAAATGTAGAATTCAGCATATTTTAAAAAAGTTCGAATTCCTTAAAGAAAATTATAGAGTCGTTCTTACACTTCATTTAATTGAAGGCTATGATTATGAAGAAATCTGTGAGGTCCTAAAACTAAGCCCTGCTAATTGCAGAACTACCATCTCTAGAGCAAAAGAACAATTAAGAAAAATACTATCAGAAAATGAAAGATGAAGAATTATATAAACTCTTTGTAAACGAAGACTGCGATCTAGAAGAACCAGAAATTGGTCATGAAGAACGTTTTCTAGATAAACTAAAAGAGTCCAGAAAATTTAAAAGCTCAAGAAGTGAAAGTCTTGTTAGACCTTTATGGAAATCTTGGATATCGATTGCAGCGAGTATTGTTTTTGTAATACTTATTGCTGGTAGTTTTCTAAGTTCAAATCTACTAACGAAGCCTGCAGATCTTGCTGCTATTTCTCCAGAAATGAAAGAAACACAAGATTTTTATGCCAAAGCAATAAGAGCAGAACTGGAAAAGATGAATGCTTCTAAATCTCCTGAAACAAAAATAATTATAGATGATGCCTTAGCGCAACTGGAAAGATTAGATAACGAGTATAAAAAACTTAAAGTAGATCTTTCTGAAAGTGGTAAGGATAAGCGAGTAGTATTTGCAATGGTATCCAACTTGCAACAACGTATAGATCTATTGAATACCGTTTTAACCCAAATTGAAGAAGTTAAAGAACTAAAAAACTATAAAAATGAAAGCACTATTATTTAACATATTAATCCTTGCAGTAATGTATCCTGCAGTTGCAAATTCCGTTGGGAATGATGTAACATCAGATAAACTATCTGGCAAACACACTAAAGAGAAAAAGATCTCTAAATCTTATGATGTAGCTGCAGATGCCCTACTGAAGATTGACAATAGCTATGGAAATATAGATGTTTCTACTTGGAGCAAGAATAAAGTTCAAATTGAAGTTGTGATTAAAGTAAATGGAAATGACGAGCAAAAAGTAAAAGAAAAGCTAGAAGAGATCTATGTGAAATTTGATCAATCTTCTGAAGGGGTAAGTGCTAAAACCTTTTTTGAAGAAGAAAACAGATCCTGGTGGAATATGATCTTTGGTGAGAATAATAATATTAATATGGAGATTAATTATGTTATTAAAGCCCCTATTACAAATAATGTCCACCTTATTAATGACTACGGAAATATCTATTTAGATAAATTAACTGGGAACGCAAAAATAAATTGTGATTATGGAAGCATCGATATAGGAGAATTATTAGGGAATAGTAATAATATAAATATAGACTACTCTAGAAACAGTCATATAAGAGTAGTTAAAAACGCAGTGATAAATGCAGATTATTCTGAATTTGAAATAGAGGATGCCAAAACACTTGATATTAATGCAGACTATTCTAAAAGTAAAATAAGGAAAGTAGAGTATCTAAAATATAATGGAGATTACGGGAGTTTAAACGTAGATAAGCTTAGAAAACTTGATGGCAACGGGGATTATGTAAGCACAAAGATTGGACAAGTTTATCAAACCATAGATCTTAATGTAGACTATGGAAGTCTCGAAATAAATAAAATTATGAAGGGAGCTGGAGATATTAAAATTAAGTCCAATTACGCTGGAGTAAAAATTGGCTATGCAATGGACTACGCTTTCGATTTTGATATCGTATCCACTTATGGAGGAATTGATGGGATGGATGGATTAGAGGTACAAAAGAAAAATGATGAATCTAATAAAAAGAGCTATTCTGGTTACCATATAAAATCCAGCAACTCTAGTAATATTGTAATAAGAAGCAACTACGCAAGCATCACATTTCAAAAAAAATAAATCAACAACTAAATCAAATCAATCATGAAAAAAGCAATTATTTTATTAGCTCTTGTAATAATGGGTTCTAGCACTATGAGTGCGCAATGGTGGGGAAGTAAAAAAGTGAATGGAAACGGAAATATGGTAACAGATACCCGCAGTACCTCCAGTTATGATGAAGTTTCGTTAGTAGGATCCATTGATGTTCAAATTATCTCTGGTACAGAAGGCAAACTTAAAGTAGAAGCAGAAAGTAATTTACAGGAATATATTCTAACTGAAGTGAAAGATGGAAAGCTTAAAATTTCTGTTGAAAAAGATGTGTCTTTAAATCCATCTAGAAATATGAGTATTCGGGTGACTGTTCCTGTAGAAACTATTAATAGTCTTTATGTAACCGGATCTGGTGATGTTTCCAACAATGGGGTACTAAAAGCTAAAGAATTAAAAATTGGAGTTACCGGTTCTGGTGATATAAATCTTAATGTTGAAGCAAGAGAATTATGGGGATCTATAACAGGTTCTGGTGATATTAAACTAAATGGAAAAGCACAAGATTTTAACTGCAAAGTCACCGGATCAGGAGATTTCATGGCCTATGGTCTAAATGCTGAAAATGTAGAAGCTGCGGTTTCAGGATCTGGAGATATCCAGGTCTACGCTTCTCGATCTTTAAAAGCAAGAGTTTCTGGTTCTGGTGATATAGGTTACAAAGGAAATCCAGAAAAACAGGATTTTAAAACTTCTGGTTCTGGAGATATATCTAGGAACTAATAGTTAGAGATAATTACTAAAACCCTAATGATCCCGTAAGAGTTAATTTACTTTTACGGGATCATTATTTTTTGGTACTCGCAATAACAAGAACACTCCTGCTACAAAAAAGACTATTAAAAACAAGATGGCGTTACGAACACTACCTGTTAATTGAGCCACAATCCCATACATAGACATTCCAATTACAATCCCAATCTTTTCAGAAACATCGTAAAAACTAAAGTAACTCGCTGTATCCAAAGTGTTCTCAGGGATCATTTTAGAATAGGTAGAACGCGATAAAGCCTGAATTCCACCCATTACTAAACCTACTGCTGCTGCAGCTACATAAAATTCTTGTGGGGTAATTATGTAATAAGCATAGATACAGATTAGGATCCAGAAAATATTCAAATAAATAAGCGTTCTAATATTTCCTATTTTCAAGGCAATTCTTGAAGTTAAAGTTGCACCAACCACTGCAACTAATTGAATTAATAAGATACTTACGATTAAACCTGTGGTAGCATCTTGTTCTCCCCAATCCAATTCTTCAATTCCAAAATAGGTAGCAATAAGCATAATAGTTTGAACAGCCATACTGTATGTGAAAAATGCCATTAAATATCTACTAAGCCTTACTTGATGCTTAAGAGCGATCCAAATTTTCTTTATTTCTTTAAACCCATTAAAAAGAACATTTCTAGTAAGCTTTTCCTTCTTATTTCCTTTAGGTAGGTACTTGTAGGTATATTGGCTAAATCCTATCCACCAAACCCCAGTTAATACGAATGATAATCTAGTTGGTAGACCTTCATCTTCAAACCCAAACCATTCATATTTCATGATCATGATTAAACATATAATAAGAAGGATCACACTACCTATATAACCTAAAGAAAAACCCTTAGCACTAATTTTGTCTTGTTGCTCGGGAAAAGCTATATCTGGTAAATATGAATTGTAAAACACCAAACTAGACCAGAATCCAATAAGAGCGAAGAAATAGCATAATAAACCAAACCACAAAAAATCCAAGCTAAACCAAAAAAGACCAATACAAGAAGTGGCTCCCAAATAGCAGAAGAATTTTAAAAAGGATTTTTTATTCCCAACATAATCTGAGATCCCAGAGAGAAAAGGACTAAAAATAGAAACTACCAAGAATGCTAAGGCGGTTACATAACTAATTAACGAGTCGTTATTCAGATTAAATCCCATAAAATATATGGTATCATCTATAATATTACCATCTCTATCTTTTACAATTGTGATAGCACCATAAAAAATCGGGAAGATTGCTGAAGCGATTACCAAACTGTAAACAGAGTTGGCCCAATCATAAAATGCCCATGCATTTAATAGTTTCTTGCTTCCTTTTGGGGGATATTTCATTCTTTAAAAATAACAAAAAAAGCCGCTCTATAAGAACGGCTTTAAATAATTTATAACGAGTGACCTATTTAAACGAAGTCACCCCATATTTTCTAGCTTCAGCTTTAGCTGCTGGAGCCCATTGTGTAAGATTATTAATTCTAGTTTGAGAAGAAGGGTGAGTACTTAAGAACTCTGGTGGTGCCTGTCCACTACTTTGCGCAGCCATTCTTCTCCAAAGATCTGCAGCTTCAGTTGGATCATAACCAGCTATAGCCATTAATGTTAATCCAATTCTATCAGCTTCAGTTTCATGGCTTCTGCTAAAAGGCAACATTACTCCTAATTGAGAACCTAATCCGTAGGCCTGCGCAAAGATCTGTTGTGTTTGCTGGCTTCTTCCACTTACAGCGACACTTCCTGCAACAGCTCCTAATTGTTGTAATTGTGCAGCACTCATACGTTGCGCACCATGATCTGCCAAAGCGTGTGCAACCTCATGAGCCATAACTACAGCTAAGCCTGTTTCATCTTCAGCAACTGGTAAAATACCAGTATAAGCTACTACCTTTCCTCCTGGCATCGCCCAGGCATTCACCGCTTCGTCATCTACTAAATTAAATTCCCATGCAAAATCTTTTAAATATCCTTGGTATCCATTGGCATTCAGAAATCTTTCAGAAGCTGTAACTATTTTCTGACCAACATTTTTCACCATTCTCGCTTCAGTAGTACCAGTTACCACCTTATTTTCAGCTAAAAACTGATCGTACTGAGCAAATGCTGCGGGAAATATTTGATCGTTAGATACAAAATTCAGATTTTTCTCTCCAGTAAAGGGATTGGTTTTACAACCAAGCATAACAAACACAGCAAAAACTGCTATAAATAAATTTCTAATTCTCATGATTTTTGGTTTTAGGTTGATAAAAATACAAAACAACGTCCTTCACTTAAGAAGGTTTATGCTTGCTTTAACAGTCAGAGAATTTCAAAAATGATACCATTATTAAAATTTCTTTACCATACTACTTAATATTATTCTCATTGAATTTTATTTAACTTGGCGCTTCTAAATTATTATATGACTCAAATCACTGATAAAAAGCAACCTGTTCAAGTCTTACTTGCTCCTAAATATATACTTAGAATAGGCAAAATTCTTACTGCAATTTCACCTTTTATTGCTAGCAGATTTGCAGCAAGACTATTTTTAACTCCATTTAAATATAAGATTCCAGAGAGAGAAAAAGATATGGACACTAATTCTATTCAAGAAAGCATTAGCGTTCCTGCCATAAACAGAGAAATTGTAGTGTATCATTATGGTGAATCCAAAAAGAAAATATTACTTATTCACGGCTGGAGTGGTACCGGTACGCAAATGTCACTTATTGCAAAGAAACTTGTGGAAAAAGGTTTTGAAATAATCAGTTTCGATGCACCCGCACATGGTAAAGCTCCAGGGAAAATAAGTATGATGCCATTTTTCATTGAATCTATTCATCATCTAGAAAAGACATATGGACCATTTCACGCAGCTATTGGACATTCTTTAGGAGGTATGTCTATTCTAAAGGCAGTAAAAGATGGCCTTGTTTTGAACAAACTGGTCGTTATTGGAACAGCCAATAGTGTTACCCATATTACAAAGGACTTTGCACAAAATATGCAGCTAAATGAAAAGGTTGCTAAAAAGATGAAATCCTATTTTGATTCAAAGTTTGGAGAAGATATGGATAATTACTCCGGAGCATTTTCTGCCGAAGCTGTTAAAATTCCTACACTAGTAATACATGATAAAGATGATGTAGATGTACATGTTAGTTCTGCTTACGAGATTTCCAAAAATCTAGATAACAGTCAGTTATTAATAACTGAAGGACTAGGGCACAGAAAGATATTAGGAGATTCTGAAGTAATTAACAAAATAACAACATTCATCACGGTATAATCTTTGTAGTTTTAAAATAAAAAACATGAAAAATTTATTTTTTGCATTTTTAGCAGTCGTTGTTGTTAGTTGTAATAGCAGTGCTCAAAAAAGTGATACTGAAACTAATTCCAAGGAAGTAGCTTCTAAATATGAAGTTTCAAAAACAGATTCGGAGTGGAAAGAGATTTTAACCCCAGCACAATATCACATTCTTATAGAGGCTGGAACGGAAAGACCTTTTTCGAGCGAATTAAACGATATTAAAAAACCAGGAACTTTTGTTTGTGCTGCCTGTGGAACTAAATTATATGAAACAGAACACAAATTTATGAGCGGAACAGGATGGCCAAGTTTTGATAGAGCAATTGAAGGCAGTATAGGAATGGGATCTGATTCTAAATTAGGCTATTCCAGAGATGAAATTCATTGTGGTACCTGTGGTGGGCATTTAGGCCATTTATTTAATGATGGGCCTCGTGAAACGACGGGAAAAAGACATTGTATAAATGGAGACGCCATGAAGTTTATTCCAGATAATAAATAAGCAACTTAGAAATGAAAAAATATAATATTGAAAAGACCGAAGAGGAATGGAAACAAGAGCTTTCTGAAGAACAATTTAGAGTTCTAAGGCAGAAAGGTACTGAAGCTCCAAATTCTGGGAAATATAATCTTCATTTTGATAATGGAGAATATCAATGTGCAGCCTGCAAAGCAAAACTTTTTGAAAGCAACAGCAAATTTGAAAGCGGATGTGGCTGGCCAAGCTTTGATGATGCGATAGAAGGAACTGTAGAATATGTGCAGGACAAAACTTTTGGAATGATGAGAACTGAGATCCTTTGCGCCAATTGCGGCAGTCATTTAGGTCATGTATTTGACGATGGGCCTACCCCTACGGGCCAAAGATTTTGTGTGAATTCAGCAAGTATAGCTTTCAATAAAAATGCTTAAACCTTAAAAACTAAATTATGAAAAAATTATCCACTCTTATAATTTGTGCTCTTTTTGCACTTACATCTTGTACTTCAGATAGTGTACAAGGACCTCCAGGACCCCAGGGACCCGAAGGACCGTCTGGAGTTAATGGCTTTATTGGAACTGCAATAGACGTAACTGGAGATTTTACTGCAGATAACTCTTATACGCTATCCTTATTTTTTGATGATATAAACCTAGAGGTATTCGAATCGGATGCTGTATTAGTTTATGTAAAAGTTGGCGATGGACAAGACGATGCTGATGGAAATCCTATTGAAATATTTAGAGCACTACCGCAAACCTATTTTCAAGAAGACAAAACGATTCAGTATAATTTCGACTTCACGTATGAAGATGTTTTTATCTTTTTAGATGGAGTTAATTCTAATGGAACACTTTTAGATTTCGCCGCTTTAGATTCAGAATTTAGGTTAAATCAAAAATTTAGAGTTATTGTTCTGCCGGCAGCTTTTGCTCAGAATAGACAACAATTAGATCTCACTAATATGAATGCAGTTATGAAGGAGTTGAATATTAGACAGGAAGATGTGATCAAACAATAAGTGGATAAAAATTAATTATTTTCTCAATGGCTCTTCCTAACTTGGAGAGCCATTTTTAATTTAATAATCATTCTAGAAATATCACTAATTCTAATTCTTTCAGTTTAGGCTTATATTGCTTAAATTCGCAACTTCTAAAAATGTCATAAAAATTTCGAAATATGAGTAAATACGATATCATTGTTCTAGGAAGTGGTCCTGGAGGTTACGTAACCGCAATTCGCGCTTCACAACTTGGCTTTAAAACCGCAATCATCGAAAAGGAAAAACTTGGCGGTGTATGTCTTAATTGGGGTTGTATCCCAACCAAAGCCTTACTTAAAAGTGCTCAGGTATTTGATTATTTAAAACATGCCGAAGACTATGGTCTTACTCTTCAAAAACCAGATAAAGATTTTGGAGCTGTTGTAAAGCGAAGTAGAGATGTGGCAGATGGAATGAGCAAAGGAGTTCAATTCTTAATGAAGAAGAACAAGATAGACGTTATTGAAGGTTTTGGAAAACTTAAAGGCGGTAAGAAAGTTCAGGTAACAGATAAGGATAATAAGACAAAAGATCTTGAAGCAGATCATATAATTGTGGCAACCGGAGCTAGAACTAGAGAATTACCAAATCTTAAACAAGATGGTAAAAAAGTAATTGGTTACCGTGATGCAATGACTTTAAAGACACAACCAAAATCTATGATCGTGGTTGGTTCTGGAGCAATTGGGGTTGAATTTGCCCATTTTTACAATGCCATGGGAACAGATGTTACTATAGTAGAGTTTTTGCCAAATCTTGTTCCTTTGGAGGACGAAGAAGTTTCCAAGCAGTTTGAAAGAAGTGTTAAAAAAGCCGGAATTAAGGTAATGACTAATTCTTCTGTAGAGAGTGTAGACACTTCAGGAAAATTAATAAAAGCTAAGGTTAAGACCAAAAAAGGGGAAGAAACTCTTGAAGCAGAGATCGTACTTTCTGCAGTTGGTATAAAAAGCAATATAGAAAACATCGGTTTAGAAGAACTTGGTATAAAAACAGATAAAGACAAGATTGTGGTTAATGAATGGTACCAAACCAATGTTGCAGGAATTTATGCAATTGGAGATGTGGTAGCTGGACCTGCTCTTGCTCACGTAGCTTCTGCAGAAGGGATTACTTGTGTAGAAAAGATTGCAGGAGTTCATGTTGAAGCGATAGATTACGGGAACATCCCGGGTTGTACTTACGCCACTCCAGAAATTGCATCTGTTGGAATGACAGAAAAGCAAGCTAAAGAGGCTGGTTACGAGCTTAAAATTGGTAAATTTCCTTTCTCTGCATCTGGAAAAGCTAAAGCTGCCGGAACTCCAGATGGATTTGTAAAAGTGATCTTCGATGCTAAATATGGCGAATGGTTAGGTTGCCATATGATTGGTGCCGGGGTAACAGATATGATCGCAGAAGCCGTGCTTGGAAGAAAGTTAGAAACTACAGGACATGAAGTTTTAAAAGCTATTCACCCACACCCAACGATGAGTGAGGCAGTGATGGAAGCTGTTGCTGCAGCTTATGGAGAAGTGATCCATTTATAAAATAATATAGATTACAATCAAAAAGCTCCGAAATCTCGGAGCTTTTTTTATTGTTTTATTTTGGAATAAGATCACAATACCAGAAAGCCGTATCCCAAGATGGGGTTTTATCTTTAAAGCAATCATCCTCAGTTTTAGAAGGTGAATATTTTTTTTCGATAATATCTCCAATTTCAAATTTTATAGGCTCTCTAAAATTGGGGCCGTCATAAACAAAAGTGTGAAATTCTCCATTCTCCCCACAAGAATCCACGTTTGCCGGTAAGCTTTTTATAAATTCTAGGTCTATTTTTCTACCGCAAAAAGACTTATCTAATACTTTTGCATTTACACAAACCGTAATCGCTTTAAATCCAAGATCAATAAATTCGGTAATTAACTCCTTTGTATCATTCTTCCATAGAGGGAAAACAGCTTCAATTCCAATTTTATCCAACTGCTCCTCACGATACTTTTTAAGATCTTCTAAAAAAATATCCCCAAAAACACAATGTGAATAATCCTCAGATTTCAATTGCATAACAGCTTCATTCATAGCAGTATTATACGTTTCCATTGAAACTGTTCCATTTAGCTCTATTAGTTTTAAGGGCACACCAATACTTTCTGCTTGTTTGACTAGTAACTCGGTTCGTAGGCCATGCATGGAAACTCTATCTACTTCAGAATTAACAGTAGTGACGAGTTTTTCTACCTGATATTTCTTTGACTTTTGAAGCTTATATAATGCCAAGGCTGCATCCTTTCCACTACTCCAATTCAAATAGGTTTTGTACATGTGACTTATCCTTTTGTAAAACTTGAGATCGCCAGGTCGTAACTTTGTAACCCAAAACCGAGAATTACTCCTTTAGCATTAGGAGAAATATAAGATTTGTGGCGAAACTTTTCTCTGGAGAACGTATTAGAAATATGGACTTCTACTACTGGAGTAGAGATAGCTTTAACCGCATCTCCTATTCCAATAGAAGTATGAGTATAAGCCGCGGCATTGAGTATAATACCATCAAATTCTTTATCTGCTTTCTGGATCTCATCAATCAGTTCCCCCTCTATGTTACTCTGAAAATGGGACAATTCCACCTCTCTAAATTGAAATTGAAGTTTGGAAAAATAATCTTCGAAATTTTGATTTCCGTAAGTATCTGGTTCTCGAGTGCCTAAAAGATTTAGATTAGGACCGTTAATTATAATTAATTTCATAAGATTAACTTAGTGATAAAGTGAGGCTAATTACTATTCTATTATAGTCTGTCTACAGGACTTAACCTATAACCAATACCAATCATTATATTATTGAATTTAAAATCTTGAGAGGGCAATCCTAAAAAGTCATCTACCTTCCTTCTACTCACCTCATAGGTATACC
>JAGXIK010000108.1 GCA_024635715.1 Gillisia sp. | reverse complement strand
TTCTTTTTCAATTTCAATTCTTTTTCTTTTCATATTACACCATAACTTTCTTTTGTTCATTCAAATTCTCAAAGCCACTAGAATTTCATATGTTTTTAAGTTTTAACAAGTTTATCATATTCTTGGGAATTATTCATTATATCCATTCGCAATTTCTGCTAATATCCTTATACGAATTTGAAGTGCTAGTAAACTATCTAACGGATAAGAAAACATTTTAGAGCAATTAGATGCTATAATATTAACAAATGAATTTTGGAAATGATTATGTTTTAAATTATTTAAACATAACTATAAAAAAGATTTGAAACTTTGTTAAAATTGATCTTTAAAATTGATTTAGTTTCCAACAAGATAGAATAATATTTTTAGGAGGTAGTATTGTGCGAATTTTAATTGCTGAAGATGAAAAAGAGCTTTTGGAGTTGCTAAAGGATAATCTTTTAAGAGAAGGAAATGACGTTTTTATAGCAGAAAATGGCAAAGTCGCATGGGAAATCTTTGAGCGTGAAAAAATAGATCTATGTATTTTGGATATTATGATGCCTGAAATGGATGGCCTGAAATTGGTACTGAAAATCCGTGAAAAGAAAGAGACACCAGTCATATTTTTAACAGCAAGAGGAGATGAAACAGATAAGGTGTTAGGTCTTTCTTTAGGGGCTGACGATTATCTAGTAAAGCCTTTTAGTATGGCTGAACTTAAAGCGAGAGTACAAGTGCAGGCACGGCATCTGCAAAAACGTGACATTAGTGTTGATGAATCCCATTCTAAGGCTACTGTACTTTCATATGGTGGACTCAATCTGGATTTAGATGAAGCTGTTTGTTATAAGAATGACAAACTTATCATTCTTTCAGCCAAGGAGTTTTTTCTGCTTAAATTTTTTATGGAAAATGTGGGGCGTGTTTTCACCAAAAAGCAGATCTATAATGCTGTATGGGAGGAAGAATATCTTTACGATGAGAATACTATTATGGCACATTTAAGTCGCTTACGTAGTAAAATAGAAGATGACCCAAAAAACCCTAGTTTATTAATTACCATAAGAGGAATTGGTTATAAACTCTCTGCCTCACCAAAAGTAAAGGCAGGTGAAGTGGATGAACAAAAATAAACGCAAGAAACATCTTAGCATTTCTAATCATTTAACCAAAAGTTATCTTATGATGTTTCCCTTATTTATTGTGTCATTCTTTGCTGTGGTTATATTTGGTACAGCCATAAGCAGTGGTTGGCTACAGGGTTCAAACATTGAACCACAGTATAGAGCAGAGACGCTTATTCGTGCAGATATAAGAGATATAGATGTCTCTAATGTGACAAGCGCCGATGGTGGTGCTGCGGTGATTTTTGAAGATGGTAAGGTGCAGGAGCTTGGTGGACGCAGTCTTTTTAAGAAGTCCACACTTACTAAACCTGAATGGACAGATTTTTTAACAAAGGTTGAAAGCCCCAAGGGGAAGTATGTATACAGTGTTACCTACAATGAACAAGAACAATTTTGGTTAGTGGTAGGGTTCCCTGTTTCTGTCCGAATACTTTTGTCTGTTGCTACAAATGTTGATTCTGCAGGATACTCAAATGCACTAATTTTGTATGTTACAACTTTACTAATTTTACTGATTGTATTGATTTTTAGTGCATGGATTTATGCAAAATATTCGGCAAAAGCATTTATTGCACCCTTACGAAAGTTATGCAGTATGGTAAAGCGAATTACTCGTGGTGAATATAAAATGGAAGTTGACGAGGGCCTAAGTGGAGAATTTTTATGGCTAAAAAATGATATATATAAGTTGTCAAATGAACTGAACCAAGAAAAAATCCTGCGTGAGAAATTGGAAAATGATAAAAAACAAATGTTAATGGACATCTCTCATGATTTGCGAAATCCTATTGCAACCATTATGGGCTATGCTGAAACACTTAGCACTTCAGAGGAAATGGATGATGAAAAACGTAATCGCTATGCAAATGTAATTTTCAGAAACACGATACGAGCCAATGATTTAATGAATGATCTCTTTACATACACAAAACTTGATCATGCAAACTTTAAACCAACCTTCGAGCAGAGTGATATATGTGAGTTTATTCGAAAGCAGGTCTCTCAGTTTTTCTCAGAATTTGAGATAGCAGGCATAGAGCCAGAGTTTGAGATTCCAGAGAAAGAAATAATGATACCATTTGATAGCAAACTCTTGGAAAGAGCCTTTGCCAATTTATTGACCAATAGTATGAAGTATAATCCGGCAGGAACAAAATTAACACTTAGTCTTACCGAGGAAAAAGACATAGTACAAATTGTGATAGCAGATGATGGCATTGGTATGGAAAAATCGGTCGCAAAAAATATATTTGAGCCATTTGTTCGCTCCGATAAAGTTAGAAATTCAGAGACTGGTGGCAGTGGTCTTGGACTTGCAATTACTTCAAAGATTATAAAGGCACATAAGGGCAGCATAGAAATTGAAACCGCTCCTGGCAAGGGTTGTCGGTTTATTATAAGGTTGAATAAGAAATAGATAGAGATTAGTTCAAAAAAAGGTACTTCCATTTTGGGAGTACTTTTTTTGCGTTTAAGGTAAATGTAAGGTTCGGTTAAGTCTAATGTTAGAGTATTTAGATATAGTAACAATAGAAAGCTAAATGAACATAAAAAAGAGGAGGAATAAATTATGAATTCTGATATTAAAAAATTACTTATACTAACTGCAACAACGCTAACAGGTTTATTTTTAATAACTGGATGCGGATTAAGTGGTGAATTTAAAGATGCAAGTCTTGATGTACCAAAAATAACAGTCACATCAACATCAATTGTGGAGGGAAAGTTATTAAGTTCTACTGCTGCTGATAAAAAGTCAAATAATCCACTTGGGAAAAATCAAAGTCCTGACGTAAGTTGGGAATCAGTGGGGGACGCAAATTATTACGCCGTTATTATGTTTGATGAGAGTGCCAATTGGTTACACTTTTTTGTGACAGACATTACTGCTACCGAGATTAAGCAAGGCAAATATACAGATACAAAAACCTATATTGGTCCTTATCCTCCTAAATCAACAGGAGAGCATACTTACCGCATTGAGGTATTCGCCATTAAGGAACAGCCCAATGATATTATTGGTAAACTTGATGGAAAAAATTCCTATAGTGGTATTGTTAATCACCTCAATCAAGTCGGTGGGAATTCTGATAATATCCTTGCTAGGGGGCATATAACTGGTACTTATCAAAACGGAGTTAACACAGACGGGAGTGCAAAATGAATCAGATTATTATTTTCATCATTTTAATGCTTTCTGCTACATTTGCCTTAATCACTAGTATTATACTTTGTATATCCCTTTTGATTAAAAAAAGAAAGGAAAAAGCTCTTACTAAAACGGTATCACGTTTAAAACGCTCTAGTATTGTTTTATGTGGCTTAATGGTTATTATGTTTGGATTTTCAATATTTAGTCAACTCATAGGGAAAACTCCACCTATTTTGAATGATCAGGGTGATGTTTTGAAAGGTAGTATTGCAGAACTAAAAAAGATTGAATTAAACGGAAGAAAAGAATGGATTAACATCCGAGGAGAAAACAAAGAGAATCCTGTTCTACTATTTTTGGCAGGTGGTCCAGGTGGTTCTCAGATGGCAGCAGTTAGACATGATCTCAAAGAGCTTGAAAAACATTTTGTGGTAGTGAATTGGGATCAGCCAGGTTCTGGGAAATCTTATTATGCAGCAACAAAAAACAGCTTAATAGTGGAAGATTATATTGATGATGGGTTAGCACTTACTGAGTATTTATGTGACCGTTTCAAAGAAGAAAAAATCTATATTGTTGGAGAGTCTTGGGGAAGTGCACTTGGTGTTTTCTTGGCTGCAGATACACCAAATCGTTATCATGCTGTTATAGGAACAGGACAAATGATAGACTTCTTGAAAACAGAGATAATGGATTACGATAAGGGGATGGAGATTGCAAAGAAAAAGGACGATGTTGATAAAATCGCAAAACTTACAACAAATGGTAGACCACCCTATTACGGATCAGATGTTACCTGGAAAAGTTCCGAATATCTAAGCTATCTTTCTAATTACATGAAAAAAAATACCGAAATTCAAAACAACGGCTACAATACATTACGTGATATTTTTTCACCTGAATATGGAATTATTGACAAGATTAATTTCTTTCGAGGCATCGTAACAACCTTTAATCATGTGTATCCTCAGCTTTACGACATAGATTTGCGAGTAGATTATCCGAAGCTTGAGGTACCTGTTTACTTTTTACTTGGTAGACATGACATCAATGCTCCAACCTCTTTGGTAGAGGAGTATGCAGATATTTTAAATGCACCACATAAGAAAATTGTCTGGTTTGAACATTCAGGGCATAGTCCTTGGATAAATGAAAGTGATAAATTTGTTGATGAACTGCTCAAGGTAAAAGGGAGCATATATTAATATGAAGCTATTGTTAAATCTAGTCTACAATGAATTTAAAAGAAATAAAGGGATTATAACAGCTCAGGGTGAAACTCTTAAAAAATCTTTAATGGATAATGAATTCGAAGATTATAAAATAAAATAATGAAAGAGGGAAAAATTATGAATAAAAAAGTGAAGTATAAAAAACCAATTATAGTATTATGCATTCTTTTAGCACTATTAGTAGTCCAAACCTTACCAGTTTTTTTAATGAAACCATTAGCAAGTAGAGAGATGAAGAATGATTTTATTAACCTAAATTATCAAAAAGGGGATGAGGCTGGTGCAAGTGAGGTTTTTGATTTACTTGTTGAAAAATCAGAATTGATTTATAAAAGAATGAATCATGTTAGAAAAGAACCAATTGATGTATATATTTACAAAACACAAGCAAGTTTAGCTATAAGAGAAGCAGGGTTTATAACATTAGCTATTGCCCCACCTTGGCATATTGGAGACAGCCATAATGGTAATATAATGATGGTTTCACCTAATACAAAAGTGAAATCACATACCCACGATAGTATATTAACTGCTACCCTCCATGAACTTGTTCATTCCATTGTTTATCGCATGAATTCAGATTTATCATATTTTTGGGATAATGGTCTTGCAACTTATCTAGCAGATCAAGTTCCTAAAACAGATGATTATGATATAAATAAAATTCCTTCAATTGATGATATGCATACAGAGGATGGTCTGAAATTTGGGAATATGGGTGGTTATGCTTACTCCTATTTTTATATTCAATATCTTGATAAAACTTATGGATGGGATAAAGTGGTGGCCTATGCCAAGGGTGAAGGAGACTATAATGAAGTGTTTAATAAAACTGAAAAGGAAATTTATAATGAATGGTGTGAATATTTAAATAAAATTAATATTAACAAGGAATAAATGTTCTAAAAAAACTGAAAGGAGGTTTTGTAATGGAAAGTAAAAAACTAAACTATGATGAGGGAGAGAAGGAATGATTGCAATAGAAACAAAAAACCTAACAAAGAATTATGGTGAAAAAGTTGCTGTTAAAAATCTTAGTTTGAGTATTAAAAAAGGAGAACTATTTGCCTTGCTTGGAGTTAATGGTGCTGGTAAAACGACTGCCATAAAAATGCTGTCATGTCTTATTAAACCAACAAAAGGGACTGGACTAGTATTAGGAAACAGTATTATTTCAGATCCATATAAAGTAAAAGAACTTATAAATGTTTCTCCTCAGGAAACTGCAATTGCTCCAAATTTGACAGTTAGAGAGAATCTTGAATTTATAGCTGGAATATATGGAAATGATAAAAAAAATTCCAAAAAAAAAGCAGATGAAATAATTTTATCTTTTGGTTTAACTAGTATAGAAAAAGATAGAGCCAAGACATTATCGGGTGGTTGGCAGAGACGTCTTAGTATTGCAATGGCATTGATATCTGAACCACAATTATTATTTCTTGATGAACCAACTCTTGGACTTGATGTTCTTGCTAGACGAGAACTTTGGAGGGTTATAAAAAAAATGAAAGGGAAAGTTACAATTATATTAACTACCCATTATCTAGAAGAGGCAGTCTCTTTGTCAGATCGCATAGGAATAATGAGGAAGGGAGAATTGAAAGATGTTGGGACAGTTGATGAACTGATAAAAAAAACAGGTATGACAAGTTTTGAAGAAGCATTTATTACAATTGTAGAAGAAGGAGGGGAAGTGTATGAAGACATTAGCACTAGCTAAACGGAATAGCAAAGAAATTTTGAGGGATAAGCTGAACTTAGCTTTTGGTATAGGTTTTCCTGTTGTTATGCTATTGTTACTAACTGCAATACAATCAAATATTCCAGCAGAGTTATTTGTAATTGACCAATTGACTCCCGGAATTGCAGTCTTCGGATTATCATTTATTTCACTATTCTCAGGTATGTTGATTGCAAAAGACAGAACTAGTTCATTAATGTTACGCTTATTCACATCTCCCCTTAAGTCCAGTAATTTCATAATTGGCTATACTCTTCCTTTATTACCTATGGCAATCTTGCAAGTTGGAGCATGTTTTACTGTTGCGATATTACTTGGATTAACTGTTAGTTTAAATATTTTACTATCAATTATAGTATTAATCCCAGCGGCAATATTGTTTATTGCTATTGGATTACTTTGTGGCAGTCTATTCACTGATAAGCAAGTAGGTGGCTTATGTGGAGCTTTATTAACAAATTTAAGCGCATGGTTTTCTGATACTTGGTTTGATCTCAACCTTGTGGGAGGTCTCTTTAAGAAAATTGCTGAGTTGCTTCCATTTGCACATGCTGTTTATGCAGCTAGAGCAGCAATTGCAGGGGATTATTATGCTATATTCCCTCATCTGTGGTGGGTAATTGGATATGCTACTGTAATTATGGTTATAGCAATTATTGTTTTTACTAGAAAAATGAGTGGAGATAATAACTAAAATTAGTGAATGTAATTAAATCAACATTGTAAGATTCATTTCATAGCAATAAATTGTAACTGAATAAAGTTATAATCTATAAAAAAGAAAGGACAGATTTCAATGGAATATATCATCGAAACAAAAAAAATTACAAAAAAATATGGAGGTGCTACAGTTGTTTATAATATCAATATTCATGTGCCTAGAGGTAAAATTTATGGTCTATTAGGCAGAAATGGTGCAGGAAAAACTACTGCAATGAAAATGATGTTACAACTTGTTCATCCCACATCAGGAACAATCAAATTATTTGGCATGTATAACAAAGAAAATCTATATATGTGAAGAAAATCTGGAAGACTATTTTTCTGGATTGATTGGAGGTGGTAGTATTGCTTAACCTAATTTATTGCGAGTTATTAAAGTTAAAACGTTCAAAAATGCTGCTTCTAATTATCATCTGCGTTTTTGCTACACCATGTATGATCCTAGTAGATGCTTTGCAAAAACACTAAAATATCCTGAAGTTATTTTTACATTAACTGATATTTTTGATAATAGCCTGCTTTATATAATGGTATTAATAAACCTGATGATTTATATTGCTATTACAGCTTATTTATTTAGCAGAGAGTATACAGAGAACACCTTGAAAACCATTCTACCAATACCAATCTCGAGAAAGGCATTTATATTCGGAAAGTTCTGCATACTGTTTCTTTGGATAATCATGTTAACTTTTGTAACATGGGGAGGAATCTTTGTTCTGTCCGGTTTTTATCATGTTTTCCTAGGATTAGATGGTTTCAGTTTCAGTGTTGCATATCAGTGGCTTTTAAAATTTATCGTAGGAGGTATTCTAATGTTTATAACAATTTCGCCATTTGCTTTTATTTCTCAAAAAACAAAAGGGATTGTTGTACCTGTCATTATGTCTGCAGTTATTGTAATGGGAAGTGCAGCTCTTTCTAATCAAGATTTGGGTGCTTTATATCCCTGGACATCTACGTATTTTTTAGTTATAGGTAGATTAGAAAGTACTGGTTATCCAATTTCATTACCTCTAGTATTATCACTTTCTTCTTCATTGCCAAGGATTGACCAGAATAATCCATATTGAATTTATGTAAAAATGCTGGATTGCAAGTTAATAATAATTTAATTTGATTATTGACAAAAGGATACCAAATGTTGTATTATATGACTAGTAGTCATAAAAGGAGTGGAAAATGGGAATTAATTATTTTAGTTTATTATGTTTTGGATGGGCAATTGTAGGAATCACTACAAGAATTTTAATGGTAGTATTTGGTGATAAATGGAACAAGTGGGAAATGGAACATGCTTATACGAAGAAGAAACCAGCATGGATCTATGTTGTAGGAGGGTTAGGATTAGCCTTAGTTATATTTACCTGGTATCAAGTTTTTAATTTAGATGTTAAATATAGCTGGATTATTGGGGTTCTTATTTCTTTATCATTAATAAAAATTTCAGCTTTACTATTTAACTATAATAAATTTAGAGAATTTGCATCAGAAACCTTAAATAATCCACGGAAAAAAAGGAAATTGAATATTTCTGTATTTTTAATGTCAGTTGTTTTTATCCTTTTAGGTATATATTTATATTAGATTCATAAATAAAATTTAGATGAGGTGAGCTTATGCCAAAGGATACATTCTTTAATTTACCACAAGAGAAAAAAAATAGAATAATTAAGGCAGCAAAAGAAGCTTTTTCAAAAAAACATTATAATGAAGTCTCCATTGATTTAATTGTTAAGCTTTCAGAAATTCCAAAGGGCAGTTTCTATCAATACTTCATTAATAAAGATGATTTATTTAAATATGTTTTTAGAGATATTGGAATTGATAAAAACAAAGTGCTCTTAGACGAAATTGGAAAGTCTAAAAATCTTAAATTTTCTCAGTTGATAGTTCAACTAATAGCAAGATCAAATCAATTCGAGAATCAAGATGAAATAATGATTGGCTTAAAAAAAAGATTTTTAAATGAATGTCCACAGGAGTTAAGAAATGAAATTTTAGAGGACGTAATGCCACAAACAGTTGATTTTTTTGAAAAAATAATAAGTAAGTATATTGAAAGTGGAGAATTTAGAGATGATTTTAATGTTAAAGCAGCAGTTTTTATCTTTACTTCATCATTACTTAATATAGATAAATATAAGCTGGAAAATGAAAATGATTATGGAGAATTACTAAAAGATATATGTGATATTCTAGAAATAGGAATGAAAAAGCAGAAAGGAGTTTAGAAAATGGGAAATAAGAAAGATCTTAGCAGGGTGCCTTTTACTGGAATAGGCTTGATTTTTGGTACTGCTATTGGTGCAGGGTTAAGTATAGTTATGACTGGAAATGTACTTTGGGGCGGAATTGGAACAGGTATCGGTCTAATAGTAGGTGCTGTAATTGATGCTTCTACTAAAAAATAGAAATAGTAAAAGTATATAAAACAAATTATGATTTTGGGAGGTGGATCTTATAAAAGAATTATTAATTGGACTAATTTTTATTTATGGACTTATTCACTTGATGGGTTTCTTCAATTTATTTAATCTATCTGATTTGAGTAAGTTTAAAGGTAGTATATATAAGAATCAAAGGGTGTTATGGTTAGCTAGTTCTTTGCTTTTTATATTTACAGCTGTTTTACTCATATTGAAAGTTGATTGGTGGTGGGCTACTGCTATTTTTTCAATTATTCTCTCACAAATATTAATAATTAAGGTTTGGAAATATAGGAAAATAGGAACAACTACCAATATTATTATTCTATTTACAGCCATTATTGGATTCTCACTTTGGAATTTCAGTTTACAGGTAAAGGAAGAAAGAAAAGATATCCTATCAGAAAATATTATGACAGATCAAATGATAACTGAAGATTTTATTAAAGACTTGCCAATACCAGTAAAAGGTTGGCTAAATTTCTCAGGTGTAGTAGGGGAAAAGCAAATTAAGACCGTATATTTAAGACAAAAAGGTTTAATGAAGTTAAAGCCAGATCAAAAAGACTGGATTGAAGCGGAAGCAGAACAGTATTTTACAATTAATAAACCAGCTTTTATTTGGAGTGTGAAAACATCTATGCTAGGTATTCCTGTTGTAGGAAGAGATTTATTTAAAAATGGTCAAGGGTCAATGCAGATTAAACTGGGAGGGATATTACCAGTTGTCGATGTTTCTAAAAATACAAAAATAAATGAATCTACTATACAACGCTTTTTGGGAGAAATTATTTGGTTTCCTTCAGCAGCACTTAGTGAATATATTACTTGGGAATCTATTGATAATAATAGTGCAAAAGCTACTATGACATACGGTGGCTATACTGGTTCTGCAGTTTTTTATTTTGATAAAACTGGAAAATTAACAAAGTTTGAAGCTTTAAGATATAGGGATATAAATGATGAAAAGCCAACTCAGTGGGTTGCAAAAGTAAAAGAATATAAAAATATAAATGGAATTAACATGCCAACCAAACTAGAAATATCTTGGATTCTAGATACTGGTACCTTCACTTGGTATAAATTCGAAATATACGATGTGATTTTCAATGATATTCTACTTTAATCATTTGATGGAGGATAATTATGTATGAAAATAAAAACTTCAAAGAAATTATAATTTATTTAACTTTCACTTTTGTATTAACCTGGGTCATATGGTTGTTGGCCTTTTCAGGATTTAATTTAAAAATATCGGGTGAATCATTAATTATGATAGGTACATTTGCTCCCTCTTTTGTAGGATTACTTATGGAGTATAAAATCAATGGAAAAAAAGGTTTTATTAAATTAACGAAAAAAATGGTTAATCCAAAAATCAGCCTTAAATGGTATATATATATATTTGGAGTTATGCCTGGAATCATGCTCCTTTCCTATATCATTTTACAGATATCTGGTAGCATCATACCAAAGTCGGAATTTCCTATTTATGTGATACCTTTAGTGTTTATATATATTATGTTTTTAATGGGGCCTTTGGGTGAAGAAGCTGGCTGGAGAGGATTCTTGCTTCGAAAGATGGTTGTAATCTTCAGACCCTTTTATGCAAGTGTTATTTTAGGACTAATTTGGTCTTTATGGCATTTGCCGTTATTTTTTATAGATAATACAATCCAGGCAAAACTAGTAAGTAACTACAGTTTTGCATTCGCCTTTTTTGGGTATATACTATATACTCTAATTATTACAATCCAAATATCAATATTATATATTAACACAAAAGGTAATATTTTTGGGGTTATTTTATTTCATACTATGACCAATACTTCATTAGGAATGATGCCTTTGATTTTATCAAAAGCGGGTGCTATAACACTATTATCGATAATGATGCTTGTGACTTTAGCCTTAATTATTTTTAATAGGAAGAAACTATTTGAAAATGTGATAGGTGATGAGATATATAACTACTACTAAAATAATTTGATTAAAACTTAACTAGAGTGAAAATATATTAGAAAGGAAATTTAAATGGAGCATTTAGCTTATTGTGATACTAAAGCAAAAGAACTAATAAATCTATTGAATGGGACAAAAACAATGCTTATAAGAGGTGCGGCAGGAAGAAAAATACCACACGGAAGAGTAAAAGTTGATGAAACCGTTTATTTGATTGAAAACAATGGTGATGGTTTAATAAAGGCCCAAGGCATCGTAAAAAATGCTTTGCATTCTGAAAAATTAACTGAAGAAGAATCCGAAAGATTGATAAAGGATAACATAGACAGGTTACAATTAACTCCTGCTCAGATTAAACGGTGGAATGGAAAACGTTATTTATGCTTAATAGAATTAAAAGATATAAAAAGAATAGAACCCTTTACATATGAAAGAGCAAGCAATATGGATGATTGGATTATTGTTGATGACATAAATAGTATAAAGAAATGTATTGGTCTTTCTAAGTAAGATAACTGTTTGTAAAGAAAGGATATATAATGAAGAGATTATTTTCTAAGGATGGATTTAGTTTTATTTGGAGATTTACGCTTGTCCATGTAATTACTTATACAATATTTGGAATCACATTTATGTTCTTTAGTAACTATTTTGATTATTTTAGCAGTGAAGTTATTTTTAATCAGGTAATGAAGTCATCAGATGCTTTGACCGTTAGACTTGCTGTGCTTGTTCAATTTTTCCGGGGTGCACTTCTAGCACTGGCTGTATTTCCATTTAGAGAAATTGTACTGCAAAAGCCATATGGCTGGATAAAGCTATTTTGGCTCTTGTTTGTCTTGACTAGTATTGGTGCAGTTATAACTGGTCCTGGTTCTATTGAAGGTTTTTTATATACTAATTTTGAGTTCAATCCGTTTATTGGATACCCAGAAATTTCACTACAAATGTTAGCTTTCTCATGGTTATTTTTCAAATGGCAGAACAGAAAAACGAAAGCAAATAATCATATTAATAAATAAATTCTGAAAGGAGAATACTTATGTCAAACCAACTTAACAAAATGAGAGCTTTTATACCAGCATTAGGACTTATCTTTGGTGCAGGTATAGGGCTAATAATTGGCTCAGTTGTAGACAGTTTTATCAAGAATTCTCTTGCACCAGCATTTGGACTTATTTTTGGTGCAGGTATAGGCCTAATAATTGGGTCAGCAGTATATAGTTTTATCAAGAACAAGTAGAGCTAATAAATGATATTAGAATTTAAGTTATTACTAATATATTAAATACAATAAACTTTTAATTAAATAAAATTAGAGGGACTTCTTACATTATGATAATCACTTTAGGAGACTTTCAAAATTGAGGTGGACTATAAATGAGTGAAGAAAGTTATGATAAATTAAGCAAATGGTATGATTTCATCTCTGGCTCGGGTGAAAAGAAGATAAAAAATGAAGGATTAAATATATTAGCCCCAAAAGAAGGGGAACAGATCCTTGAGATTGGATTTGGAACTGGTAATGCCATTATATCAATGGCCAAGTCAGTGGGTAAATCTGGCAGGATTTTTGGAATTGATATTTCTCAAGGGATGTTGGATATCGCCAAAGTCAAAGTTGATAAAGCAGGACTATTAGACCGAGTGGTTTTAAAACGTGAAGATGCTACAATAATGAATTTCGATTCAGATTATTTTGATGCTGTTTTTATGAGTTTTACTTTAGAATTATTTAGTAAACCACAAATGATTATCATTCTTGAAGAGTGTAAAAAAATTCTTAAAAAAAATGGACGGATATGTATCCTGTCAATGTTAAAAACTAACAAGAAGCCAAGTATTATATCAAGACTTTATGCATGGGCTCAAAAGCAGTTCCCAGAATACGTGGACTGCAGACCAATAAATTTGCAACAAGTCCTTAAAAACGAAGGTTTTGTTATTAGTGAATCAAAACAAATATCAGTTTGGGGATTACCGGTTGAAATCGGTTTAGCTACTATACCTAGGTAGTAATGAAAGGAGAACTAAAAATGTCTGATAATTCAAATATAAACTTGGAAAAGAGTAGGATTAATATAGCAACATTAATATTGTTTTTAATTAACATAACAGTTTTTATACTTATGAGTATTTTATCAAATACAAGGGGAATTCTTTTATTAGACCCTAATAATGTAATACAAGCGCCATGGACACTAATCACTGTATTTTTTGCTCAAGAGAACTTTTTACATCTTATAGTTAACATGGCTTTATTATTGATATTTGGTAAAGAACTTGAAAAAACTATTGGAGGAAAACATGTCTTTTTAATATATTTTATCTCCGGTTTTCTTGGTAGTTTAGTAGTAATACCCTTTGCTGGAATAACCAATTGGACAGGTCAAATTGCTGGAGCTTCAGCTGCTATTTTTGGTATTACTGCAGCATTTGCAGCAATAAGTCCAGAGAAGATTATATTAAAAGGAAAGATGAAACAATGGGCACTTTCATTATTTATAATAAATATTTTAATTTATTTTATTAATCCAGATGTATCAATCGGCGCACCTGCACATGCTATAGGTATAATATTAGGATACTTATATGGATTATGGTTGAAGAGAAACAATTCATATTTAAATGAATCTAAAGAGTAGAATAATTATCATTAGATAATACTATAAAAAGATGCAAAGAAAGACATAAAATATAAACCTTGAGGCTTAATGCTATCAAGGTTTTTTCATTCAATTATTTTAAAATGAGTATTGAAGAAATTTTGTTTATTAGGAAGAAAATAATTTATGAAAAATTAAATACAAACTTAAAAATCTGCTGTTAAGGTTAATCCTTTTTCTAATAAAGGATATTGTTATTATTACTAAATGAATGGTATAATGGTTTAAAAACTTTTGGAGTAATTATGGTTATTAAAGATCTACTTCCTTTCATAGTACCTGGAATCTTCATACAAGTATTCATACAGGCATATTATATTAAGCATTGCTGGGAGAATAATAAGTTGTCCCAGCGAGAAAAAGCCTTGTTTATAGGTGGAATTGCCATATTTAATATCATTGCAGCAGCAGTATATCTTTTTTTCACTAGAAAGAAAGAAGTTGAAGCAAAAATTAGTAAAAAAATTGAGATTGATAGCAATATCCGGCAGGGTATCTTTGTACTGTTGCTTGTTGCCTTCGAGATTTTCACCCTACGTGTTATCATAGAGAACGTTGGTAGTGAAGCCTATACAACAATTATCATGTTACTTACTACTTGTTTTATTTTGATGATAATAAACGGGTTGTTTGTTAAAAGACAACATACATTATTCTATTTCCTGCTTCCAGCATTACAGATTATTTGTATTATCTTTGCCGTGTATTTAGACAAAGCACAAAACCTCGAGTTTTTAGTTCTAGTCGTACTTGCTCATATTATCAATAAATATTCCCTAAAAGAAGCAAAATTTTATTCACTTGTTCTATTTCTTTTATATATTTCAACTATAGTCATAAAAATGATTCTCCTAACTGTCACAATTAATCAAAACGAGTTTTTTAACACCATCTATGTCAACTTTGTTGTGTTCGTACTTGTTTTTCTTGCGTTCTATACTCTAAAAAAACAACTTATATCCAATGCACAACTTCATGAGGCACTAAAAACTCTCAAAGAACAATCAATTAAGCTTGAAGAAATGGGTGCCATTACCGAAAGAAACATCATAACAGGAGAGATTCACGACACAGTTGGACATACTTTAACCACAGCTATTATTTCAATCGAAGCAGGACAAAAACTGATGGATGTTGATCTGCCCTTAGCTCGAGATAAGTTTACACTTGCAGGTGAGCAAATCAAACGTGGTCTCAGTGATATTCGCAGTTCGGTTAAAATGATTCAACATAGAAAAAATATGGATTTCTTATCAGAGTTAAAATACCTTCTCTCTGAAATTTGTAAAAATACCAATATGAAAGTAACTGAAATCATCGAAATCCAAACACCTCTTTTGCCCATTCAACAGAGAATATTGCTACATGCAATAAAAGAATGTGCCACAAACAGTTTGAGACATGGAGGAAGTACTGAAGCTGATGTGCTTATTCAAGAGTACAAAGACACCCTTTGTCTAACCTTCAGTGATAACGGAGTCAGTAATGGAGAAATAAACTATGGATTCGGGCTCAATAACATGCGAGAGCGGGTTGAAAGTATAGGAGGCTGTCTACAAACTCAAAGCATACCCGGAGAAGGGTTTATGGTGACCATCACCATTCCAATCAGTAAGGACCAAGGAGGAAATAATGATTAATGTACTTCTGACAGATGATCAGAGGATTATCCGTGATGGTTTAAGAGCTCTGCTTGAAACTTATGGGGATATTCACATTGTAGGGGAAGCGGCCAATGGGGAAGAAGCCTATCGTCAGACACAAATACTTAGACCTGATATTGTTCTGATGGATATTCGAATGCCCTTAATGGATGGTGTAGAAGCAACTCGTCAAATAAAAAAAGACTTTCCAAAAACAGTTATCATTATTCTAACTACCTTTGACGATGATGAGTATATAATCAACGCAATGACCTATGGAGCATCTGGATATTTGTTAAAAGACATCAGCGGTGATAAATTGATTGATGCAATAAGAGATGGTATAAAAGGCAATATAATTCTGCCTGGTCTAGTTGCTGCTAAAATCACATCAAAGCTTGTTTCAAAGAAATCCTTGTCAATAACACAAGGTGATTTCTCCGAACGTGAAATTGACATTATCCAACTTATGATAAAGGGAAAAAGTAACAAAGAAATAGCTGAAACAGTGTATCTTTCACTTGGTACGGTTAAAAACTATATCAGCCAAATATATCTAAAGATTGATGTTAATGACCGAGCCAATGCAGTAATATTTTTCAAAGAGATGGAGTTTTAATATCCTTGATAATATTAATATATTTATAAATTAAAAGATGAGGTGGGTTTATGCTCAAAAAAGTTTCGATAAAAAAAGGATTAATTATATTGTTGAGCACTATTTTCTTGTTTTTTAGTAACGGAAGATGGAGTTTCGCCCTTGCAGCTTGGTTGTATCCACTCTTTCTACTGAGATATACGAGACAGGAAAAACCCTTAAAAGTATTCGTTTTTTCTTCCCTCATTATCGCTGTCAGTTCCCAACTAGCATTCTTGAATTTTACTTCTTCAAATCCAGCTAGCATATTGTATTACCTTCCAATGTTTTTAGGACCAGTATATGGACTCCTCTTTACCCTTGATTCGGTGATCTATAATAGATTAAAGGGTATTTTATCAACACTTGTATTTCCACTATCCTACGTGTTAGTAGAATTTATCATCACACTTCTTAACCCCTTAGGAAATACTGGCATGCTTGCATATTCCCAATATCAAATACTACCAATAATGGAGCTTGCTTCAATTACTGGTACATTTGGTATAACTTTTTTAATCGTTTGGTTTGGTTCTTTAGTAAACTGGGTATATGATAACAAAAATGATTTAAAGACTATCAAAAAGCCCTTAATCCTTTATTTTTTAATTTTTGTATCTGTGTTAACTTTCGGAAGTTTGCGTCTCATTTTCCCTGCTCCTAGCCAAGGCACGGTGCGTATCGCTGGTATTCATGTATATGACCTTCGGGGACAGGAAGGACAATCCTTATGGAAAGCTAAAGACAAAGATTTTAATCAATTTAGAGAAATGTCTGAAAACATTCAGACACGCTTGTTTGAAGTAACTAAAAGAGAAGCACAAGCCGGGGCTAAGATTGTAGTATGGTCGGAGATATCTCCACCTGTTGCTAAACAGGATGAACCAAAGTTACTTGAAAGAGCACAAAATCAAGCTGAAAAACAGGGGATTTATCTAGTTATTAGTCCGTATATAGTCAACACTGATAAGCCTGATGAGAATAAGTTGTATATTTTTAGCCCAGAGGGAAAGATTGTTCTCGAACACTATAAATACGGTGGCAACTTCATGGAAGGAACAGTCAAGGGTAGCGGAATATTACAAACTGTTGATACACCCTATGGAAGGTTAAGCGCTGTCATTTGCTGGGATCAAGATTTCCCAACTGTGATGAGACAGGCTGGAAAAAGTGGAGTGGATATAATGCTGGCTCCAACCGCAGATTGGAAAGAAATAGACCCGTTGCACAGTATGGTTGGTATGACCCGAGCAATTGAGAATGGTTATTCACTTTTTCGACAAGATATTAATGGACTTTCAATTGCAGTAAATCCCCAAGGTGAAACACTAGCCCAAATGGATCACTACGACATCAAAGGAAATGAATGGACCATGGTAGCTGAGGTACCTATAAATGGTGTATCTACCATATATTCAAAAATTGGTGACCTATTTGTATGGATCAGCATCATAGGGCTGATAATAATTATAGCCAAGAGTCACTTGTCCTCAAAAAAATATAAATAAAAAAACATTATTATGAAAATATATTCTTAATATAAAAAGTAAATACACCACATGGTTTAATAAAAATTAAATTACGTGGTGTATTTATTTTTATGAGTAATTCTGTTCATGTAATCTGGGAAAGCAAATAACATGACTACAGATATGACTCGAGTAACTTAACATATGACCACCTTGTGA
>JAGXIK010000014.1 GCA_024635715.1 Gillisia sp. | reverse complement strand
ATCGAACTTAAGATCTCTAATTTCAAAAGGAAGAGTTAATGCGAAAACGAAGAGAAATCTTTGAGTAAATTCAAGAAGCACATCCCATTGCATCAGTTCAATTTTCCCAATTAATGGCAACAAAACTGTTACGCCACTCCAGACAAATGCAATCACATAAATCTTTACTCCGGCTAAGGCTCTTAAATTTTTTCCGCCTCCAAAAAATGGAAGAATATAAAGCAAGGTAAATAATCCCATTACAGCAGAAAAAACAATAACATCCCAGGATAATTGAAATAATATATATAGTAAGGCTAGGAAGATAAAGAATGAAAAAACTTGGATGAGTCTAAGGTTTTTAGTCAAACTTAAATGATGCAATCCAGCAATTCCGACATACTTTACAATATTGTAACCCGTAATGGTACCAAAGAATATGAATAAACATAAGTTAAAATCTAATGAGATCTCAAAATCAAGCATCGTTATAATAGCCAGACTCACTACCGTCAAAGCCACATGAATACTACTACTGATATAAAAATTGAGTACAGATTTCAAGTTCATTTATTGCCTGCTTTTCATATCAAAAATAGGTTATAAAATCTTAACAAGTCTAAGTAGCTAAATTGTAAAAATTTACGTTTAAAATATGTAATTTTGCAGCACAAAACACAACTAAATTTTGATGAGAACAGATTCTTTTGCACTTAGACATATTGGTCCCAAGGAAAGTGAGCTTTCAGAAATGCTTTCCACCGTTGACGCCTCCTCTTTAGACCAGCTTATCTACGAAACAATTCCAGATGATATTCGTTTAAAATCTCCTTTAAAGCTGGATAAAGCTTTAAGCGAAAACGAATATGCGGAACATATTGGAGAACTGGCTGCAAAAAATAAAGTATTCAAATCTTATATTGGTTTAGGATATCACCAAGCCATTATGCCCGCAGTGATACAGCGTAACGTTTTGGAAAATCCAGGATGGTATACTGCTTATACTCCTTATCAAGCAGAAATTGCTCAAGGAAGATTAGAAGCCTTATTGAATTTCCAGACTATGATCGCAGATCTAACAGGAATGGAATTGGCTAATGCCTCTCTTTTAGACGAATCTACAGCTGCTGCAGAAGCAATGGCATTGTTATTTGCTGTAAGAGAAAAAGATCAGAAAAAAGATAAGGTTGTAAAATTCTTCATTTCAGAAGAAGTATTGCCACAATCTATCTCCTTACTAAAAACCAGAGCTATTCCTTTAGGGATTGAATTGGTTATTGGAGATCACAAAGAATTCGACTTTTCTTCAGAATTCTTCGGAGCATTACTACAGTACCCAGGAAAATCTGGACAAGTATTTGATTATTCCAGCTATGTTGCCAAATGCAAAGATGCAGGGATTAAAGTAGTGGTTGCGGCAGATATTTTAAGTTTAATTAAATTAGAATCTCCCGGGCATTTTGGAGTAGATGTAGTTGTTGGAACCACACAACGTTTTGGAATTCCATTAGGTTATGGTGGACCTCATGCTGCATATTTTGCCACAAGAGAAGAATATAAAAGAAGTATCCCTGGAAGAATTATTGGTGTAACCAAAGATCTTAATGGCAATCGTGCCTTAAGAATGGCATTACAAACCAGAGAGCAACATATTAAGCGCGACAAAGCGACTTCTAATATTTGTACTGCACAAGTATTACTTGCTGTAATGGCTGGAATGTATGCTGTGTATCATGGCCCAAAAGGACTGGAATATATAGCAAACACTGTTCATGCTTCAGCATATACGTTACATAAGCAATTAGAAATTTTAGGTTTTAAACAACTTAATGATTCTTACTTTGACACAATTCAAATTACAGCAGATGCTAAAGCCATTAAAGTTTTAGCTGAAAACAATAAGATTAATTTCTATTATCCAGATTCAGAAACAGTGGTGATCGCATTAAACGAAACAACCACCATTAAGGATCTAAATAGGATAGTTTCCATTTTTGCTGAAAATGCAAATAAGGAATTTGATAAGATCGAAGAATTAGTTGATGGGACTTCAATCACTTCAGAAGTAAATAGAAAAACTGAATTTTTAACGAATGAAGTTTTTAGTTCTTACCATTCTGAAACCGAATTGATGCGTTACATCAAGAAATTGGAGCGAAAAGACCTTTCTCTTAACCATTCCATGATCGCATTGGGTTCTTGTACTATGAAGTTGAATGCAGCTTCAGAAATGCTTCCTCTAAGCAATCCACAGTGGGGGAATATTCATCCTTTCGCACCTATAGATCAGGCTGAAGGATATCAAATAGTTTTAAAAAGATTAGAGGAGCAGTTAACCGAAATCACAGGTTTTGCAGGCACTTCCTTACAACCAAATTCTGGCGCTCAAGGAGAATATGCAGGATTAATGGTTATTCGTGCTTATCATGAATCTCGTGGAGATTCAAAACGAAATATTTGTTTGATCCCTTCTTCTGCGCATGGTACCAATCCTGCTTCTGCCGTAATGGCGGGCATGAAAGTAGTAGTAACAAAATCTACTAAAGAAGGAAATATAGACCTAGAGGATCTTAAAGAGAAAGCATTAAAACATAAAGATAATTTAGCTGCTTTAATGGTAACTTATCCATCTACTCATGGAGTTTTTGAGTCGGCTATTAAGGAGATCACCCAATTGATCCACGATAATGGAGGTCAAGTTTATATGGATGGGGCTAATATGAATGCACAGGTTGGATTAACCAATCCTGGTGCAATTGGAGCAGATGTATGCCATTTGAATCTTCATAAAACATTTGCAATTCCACATGGTGGTGGTGGCCCAGGAGTGGGACCAATATGTGTTGCAAAACAATTACTACCTTTTTTACCTGGTAATCCTGTGATAAAAACTGGTGGAGAACAAGCAATTACTGCTATTTCTTCAGCTCCTTGGGGATCTGCATTAGTTTGTCTTATCTCATATGGTTATATCAAAATGCTTGGCGGAAATGGACTTCAGAAAGCTACAGAATATGCAATTTTGAATGCTAACTACATCAAAGCACGTTTAAAAGATCATTACCAAACTTTATATTCTGGAGAAAGAGGCCGCGCTGCACATGAGATGATTGTGGACTGTAGACCTTTCAAAAACAATGGAATTGAAGTAGTAGATATTGCTAAAAGACTAATTGATTATGGTTTCCATGCACCAACGGTTTCTTTTCCGGTTGCAGGAACCTTAATGATTGAACCTACAGAAAGTGAAAGTAAAGCAGAATTAGATAGATTTTGCGATGCGTTGATATCTATTCGTAAAGAAATTAGCGATTCTTCTGCAAATGATGAAGTAAATATTCTTAAGAATGCACCACATACATTGGCAATGCTGACTGCAGACACTTGGGATTTCCCATATTCTAGAGAACAAGCAGCATTCCCACTGGAGTATGTTGCAGATAATAAGTTTTGGCCTACAGTTCGTAGAGTAGATGATGCATATGGAGATAGAAATCTTATATGTACCTGTGCTCCTATTGAAGAATATATGGAAGCATAAATATTTTTAAGCCCAAGGTTTAAATTTTAAGCTTTGGGTTATTTTTATTTTAACGCGTTATAATTATCGATTTAATAATTAAAAGCGCAAAATTTACTAAAACCATAAAATGCAGCAATTTATGCAATTCCTTAAGGTTTTCTTAAATTGCTTTTAGTAATTTAGTTGTTATAACTAAAAAACACTCGGTTTCAATGAGCATAAAGATGACAGGTTTAGGAAGTTTTATTCCGAACTTAAAGAGAAAGAATTCAGACTTTTTGAAACATGAATTTTTCAATCTCGATGGATCAGGATTCCCTCATGCTAATGAGGTAACTATTGAGAAATTTAAAGCGATTACCGGAATTGAAGAAAGAAGGTACCTTGAAGATGACCTAAGCACTTCAGATATGGCAACTGTAGCTGCTCAAAAAGCTATAGAAAATGCCGGTATAGATCCCGAAACTTTAGACTATTTGATCGTCGCCCATAACTATGGAGATGTGAGATTTGGAAGTGTTCAAAGCGATACTGTACCTAGTCTTGCCACCAGAGTAAAACACAATCTCAGAATAAAAAACCCAAAATGCGTTGGTTACGATGTGCTTTTTGGTTGTCCAGGCTGGATAGAAGGTGTAATTCAAGCTCAAGCCTTCATTAAAAGTGGAATGGCCAAGAAATGCTTGGTTATTGGAGCTGAAGCACTTTCCAGAGTTGTAGATAATAACGACAGAGATTCTATGATTTTTTCTGACGGTTCTGGAGCTGCGATCTTTGAAGCTTCAGAAGAACCAGGTGGAATCCTTGCTCATAGTTCTGCTACCTATGCATATCAAGATGCGCATCATATCTACTTCGGAAAATCTAATAGAAATGAAGAAGAAGATGACACGAGATATATTAAAATGAATGGTAGAAAGATCTACGAATTTGCTTTAACACATGTGCCTGAGGCGATGAAAGCTTGTTTAGAAGAAAGCGGAAAGTCTATTGAAGATGTAAAAAAAGTTTTTTTACATCAGGCTAATGAAAAAATGGATGAAGCTATTATAGCTCGTTTTTACAAGCAATATAAAATGAAAGCTCCAGAGAATGTGATGCCAATGAGTATTCATGAACTCGGAAATAGCAGCGTAGCAACCGTTCCCACTCTATTAGACTTGGTAATTACAGGAAATATTCCAAATCAAGAGCTAAAGAAAGGAGACGTTATAATCCTTGCAAGTGTTGGAGCAGGAATGAATATTAATGCACTTGTCTACCAATACTAGATGTACGAAAATACATTTCCGAATAAACGATTTAAAAAAACATTAGAATTTCTTGAAAATGCTGTCCCAGCCCCCGCAAAGGTTCTGGATTTAGGTGTAGAAAATCCATTTTCGGCTATTATGAAATCTCATAATTATGAGGTTACTAATACTTCTGGAGAAGATCTAGATCTTCATTCACATGTGGATCATGAAAATGAATATGATTTAGTTACTGCTTTTGAAATATTTGAGCATTTATTATCTCCTTTTAATTTATTGAAAGATCTTAAAACAACTAAACTTGTCGCCACTGTACCTTTAAAACTCTGGTTTGCAGATGCCTACAGAAGCAAGACCGATATGCGAGATCGCCATTATCATGAATTTGAAGATTGGCAATTCGATTGGCTCTTAGAAAAAGCCGGGTGGAATATCAAGAAAAGGACTAAATGGACGAATCCTGTACAAAAAATTGGAATTAGGCCACTACTTAGAACCGTTACCCCGAGATATTACGCTGTATATGCGGAGCGATAAATTTTATTTGCTGAAAATTTATCCTCACCTTCAATACCACTAAAAAGATTCTACTATATTTTGAAGATCTACATT
>JAGXIK010000107.1 GCA_024635715.1 Gillisia sp. | reverse complement strand
CAAATTTGGAACATGAGCGAAAAGCAGACCTCATAAAAAATCCCGTTTAAAAGAATTAAACGGGATGGTATCAATGTAATAAAACTATTATTTAAGAATCTTCATGCATAAATTTTTGCTTTGCAAGTAATTCTTCTTCGGTCTCTACGTGGCTATCATCTGGCACACAACAATCTACCGGGCATACTGCTGCACATTGTGGCTCATCATGAAAACCTTTACACTCAGTACACTTATCTGGAACTATATAGTAAATCTCATCGCTAATTGGTTCTTGTGCTTCATTAGCATCGACTTTCTTACCATCCGGCAAGACCACATTTCCTTCTAGGTCTGTACCATCGGCATATCTATAATCATCTGCACCTTCATAAATTGCAGTATTTGGACACTCTGGCTCACAAGCACCACAGTTTATACATTCATCTGTTATTATAATTGCCATAACTCTTTTATTAGTAAATTTAAATTGTAATCAATAAATCTCCAGTAATTTGGGTTTAATTTTTCATTGATTTATAGGCGATTTTAATTCTATAACTTTTAATTTCGCCAGCACAAATTTAAAGCCAAAACAATTCATAACCAAATAAGCCTTATGTCAATCGAACTGCGAAAATCACATTTTATAGAACTAGGTAAGTTTTTAAACCAATTTCGAAGAAATGGAATAGAACAGCACAAGGATGTGATTAATAATGCTGACTTTTTCGAGGATTTTAAAGTGCAAATAGAGAGGGCAATACACCATAACGGTTGGTTTACTCCAGAAAATATACTTTTCGCACTGGAGGGTTGGAGTGAATCTCTTAAAAGCTCCAGTTTAGATAAGTGGTTAAAGCCTTATAATTTTGATGCTGTAGATCCTAAAACAGTGGGGATTATAATGGCAGGAAATATTCCTTTGGTTGGTTTTCATGATTTTATTTCGGTTTTAATTTCAGGTCATAAAGTATTGGTAAAGCAATCTTCTAATGACATGATTTTGCTTCCTATTCTGGCTAATTATCTTATTTCCTTAGATCCAGAATATAAAAATAGGATCGAGTTTACAGAGAACAGGATGAATAATTTTGAAGCTGTAATCGCTACCGGAAGTAATAATACTTCCAGATATTTCGAATATTATTTTGCGAATAAAAAATCCATCATCAGGAAAAACAGAAATTCTGTTGCGATCTTAACCGGGAATGAAACTACTGAAGAATTAATAGCCTTAGGACATGATATTTTTAAATATTTTGGTTTAGGCTGTAGAAGTGTTTCTAAATTATATGTGCCGAAGAATTATGATTTCGATGCTTTTTATAAAGCTATAGCTCCATGGGCAAGCTTAATGAATCATGCTAAATATGCCAATAATTACGATTATAATAAGGCAGTTTACTTGATGAGTGAATTTAAAATGTTGGATAATGGGTTTTTAGTATTAAAGGAAGATCAAAGTTTCGGATCTCCCATTGCAACCATGTTCTATGAAAAATATTCAGATTTAGAAGTCTTAAAAACTACAATCGAAACCAATAAAGAAAATTTACAGTGTGTGGTTGCCAATGATTTTATAGAAACAGAAATTCCTTTTGGTAAAACGCAATATCCACAATTATGGGATTATGCCGATAATATTGACACCTTAGAATTTCTCGAGAATATTTAAATTTTTATTAAAGAAACTCTTCATAACACCTAAATTTAAAAATTCTAATTTGGGTTTCTAACCCACCAATTATAATTTTAATAACACAAATTCACAGGAACTTTTAGCATCTTTGTTACAAACTATATTTTTATGAAAAAACACAACTTTAGTGCAGGTCCATGTATTCTTCCGCAAGAAGTTTTTCAAGAGGCTTCACAAGCAGTTTTAAACTTTAATAATACTGGGCTATCTATCCTGGAAATATCACATAGAAGTAAAGATTTTGTTGCCGTAATGGAAGATGCGAGACAACTGGCCTTAGAATTACTAGGCTTGGAAGGTAAAGGTTACAAGGCGCTCTTTCTTCAAGGAGGTGCAAGTTTGGAATTTTTAATGGTTGCTTACAATCTTTTAGAAAAAAAAGCTGCCTACTTAAACACGGGCACTTGGTCCAGTAAAGCGATAAAAGAAGCTAAATTATTTGGGGAGGTTAATGTAGTAGCTTCTTCTGAAGATAAGAAATTCAATTATATCCCAAAAGGGTATATGATCCCTACAGATGTAGATTATTTTCATTGTACGAGTAATAATACCATTTTTGGAACCCAAATGAAGGTTTTTCCAAGCACTCCTAAACCAATGGTGTGTGATATGAGTAGTGATATTTTCTCTAGAGAATTGGATTTTTCAAAATTCGATTTGATCTATGCAGGTGCACAAAAAAATATGGGTCCCGCAGGAACAACCCTCGTTATTGTTAAAGAAGACCTATTAGGGAAAGTTACAAGACAAATACCTTCTATGTTAGATTATAAAGTTCATATAGAAAAAGATAGTATGTTTAATACGCCTGCCGTTTATCCTGTTTATGTATCATTTCTAACTTTAAAATGGTTAAAAGCTCAAGGCGGAATCAAAGCTATTGAAGAGAAAAACGAAAAGAAAGCTGCTTTACTTTATTCAGAAATAGATATTAACCCTTTATTTAAAGGTTATACTGCAACAGAAGATCGTTCTATCATGAATGCAACTTTTAACCTAACAGATGAATCTTTGAAAGAAGATTTTGATGCCATGCTTAAAGAAGCTGGGATAAATGGATTAAATGGCCATAGAAGTGTTGGAGGTTACAGAGCATCTATGTACAATGCATTGCCATTAGAAAGCGTTCAGGTTTTAGTGGATGTAATGAGTGATCTGGAAAGAAAAGCATAAAAATTATTTTAGCATAGCAAGCTATAAGAATTCAAACAATAGAAAAGAAAGCATGAAAATTTTAGCAAACGACGGGATTTCAAAAAGTGGTATTAAAGCACTTGAAAATGCCGGATTTGAAGTGATCTCTACAAAAGTTGCTCAAGAGCAATTGACCAATTTTATAAATGAAGAAAAGATAAACGTATTATTAGTTAGAAGCGCTACTCAAGTAAGAAAAGAACTTATTGATTCCTGCCCTAGCCTTAAGGTAATTGGTCGTGGTGGTGTTGGAATGGATAATATTGATGTTTCTTACGCCAGAAGTAAAGATCTAAAAGTAATAAACACTCCCTCCGCCAGTTCAGAATCTGTTGCAGAACTTGTTTTTGCACATCTATTTGGTGGGGTAAGGTATCTGCATGACTCCAATAGAAATATGCCACTTTCTGGAGATTCTCATTTTAAAGATTTGAAGAAAAATTATTCCGCAGGAATAGAACTTAGAGGGAAAACTCTTGGAATTATTGGTTTGGGAAGAATAGGGAAAGAAGTAGCAAAACTGGCGCTAGGAGTAGGAATGAAAGTTATAGCAAGTGATGATCATGTTGGAGAGCTAGATATCACTCTTAAGTTTTACAACGATCAAGTAGTGACCGTACCTATTAAGACAGAACCGGTTGCAGATCTTATAAAACATTCAGATTTTATAACAATTCATATTCCAGGACAGGCTAAAGCTGTTTTAGGTAAGAAGGAATTTGAACAAATGAAACATGGTGTTGGTATTATAAATACTTCCAGAGGTGGACTTTTAAATGAAGAAGCCTTATTAGATGGGTTAGAGCACGGTAAAGTAGCATTCGCAGGACTGGATGTATACGAAAATGAGCCATCCCCTTCCATTAAGGTCTTAATGAATGAAAGAATTTCCTTGACTCCACATATTGGTGCTGCAACTTTGGAAGCACAAGATAGAATTGGAATGGAATTGGCTGAACAAATAATCGCTATTTTTAAGAACGAAAAAGTATAATACTTGTTTGTAAAAATCACTAATCCCTCTGGAATTATTTATTTCAGAGGGATTTATTTATAATTTACTTAAGGAGTGCTCCTAGATAAAAGTTGTAAATTGTATATCTAACTTAAAACAAACCTCATGGCATCTATTTTAGATTTATTACACACTCCTATGGGCGAAGATTTTATTGAAAAAGCAAGTGTTAGTACTTCGGAAAATAAAGATAATATTTCTACAGCCCTTGGTATGGCCTTACCAATTTTACTGGGAGCAATGCAAAAAAACATAAAAACCGATGCTGGTGCCGAAAGCTTAAACAAGGCATTAAATGATGATAAGCATGGAGATGCTTTATTAAGTAACTTGAAATCTGTTAAGGCTTCTGATATGTCTTCTGAAGGAGAAAAAATCCTAGGACACCTATTAGGAGGAAAACAGGATATGGTAACTAAGACTATAGGAAGCACTCTAAGCATAAAAGAATCTTCTGTATCTAACATTATAAAGATGGCTGCACCTCTACTTATGAGTATTTTGGCAAGTCAAAAAAGTAAGGAAAATGTACAATCTTCTGGATTAGGAAGCTTACTTGATTCTGTAATGGGGTCTTCTAGAGCGCATGATGCTTCTTTAATAGAAACTTTATTAGACAAAGATGGAGACGGAAATGTGATTGATGATGTAACAGGAATAATATTTGGCGAAAATAAAAAAGGGGGCCGTGGGCTTCTAGACGGAATGCTAGGTGGTAAATAAATTAGGAATAATTTTTGAAGTTTTTAAATAAAAAAATGAAAAATTTAATATACATATTTGTTTTAGGGCTTTTTATATATAGCTGTAGTTCCACCAAGAATCGGGATTTCAATAAAAAGGAAATCACTGCAAATGCTAACGATACCGTTCGTATTGCAAATGACAGTTTAGAGTATGAAATTATTGTTATTGAACCAGGTTTTAACTTATTTATTAATAGTATTGCTAGACCCAGAGGATTTTACTCACAATCTTATCTTGAAAATAAGAACATATTTTTGGTTCAAGAATATAATAATCGTGTAAATCAACCTTTCAATTATAACCCTAATTTATATATCCAAGCGATAAATTATGACAATTCCGTAGATTACGGATACGAAGTGAACTATATGCTTTATAATTATTTTGTGTTTTTCTCTAGGGAGTATAATCAACGATTTTCAGTCCCTACACGAATATAAGCTCAAGTTTTTTTTAATTGCACAGTGATGTGATATATTTGCAACATGAATAAATTAAAAGAACGTTGGGGAATAGATACTAATTTTCAACTTATTATTATTTTATTGGTTTTTGCCATTACAGGCTCTTCTGCTGCTAAATTGGCAGCCCCTGTGTGTGAATTCTTCGGAATATACCGCGAAACTTCTCCTTGGTATGTTTTCTGGAGTTTACGTATTGTCTTAATTTTCCCTATTTATCAAATATTATTAGTCCTTTTTGGTTGGTTATTTGGTCAGTTTCAATTTTTCTGGACCTTTGAAAAAAAGATGCTTACTAGACTAGGCTTCGGTCGTTATTTAAATCAAGACTAATTTGAGTACGATTCAGAAATATGGTATAATAGGATTAACACTTATGTTGTTACTTCCCTCCTTTCTGAATTTTAATCATGTATTTGCTCACGATCTTAATTTTGCCTGCGACGATCATAGCACTACTCACCTTCACCAAACTACACTAGACTGTGAACTATGTGATTTTCATCCAAGACCAATAATTGTTTATCAATTTTTGAATTTTAATCTGGATGAAGTTTTACTTCCAAACAAAAAATTCTTTAATTATTACGATTTTTTAAGTGATTTTCAGAAACTATCTTTTTCGTTAAGAGGGCCACCGTTCTCATTCAAAATTGCATAATAAGTTTTCTGGCAACATATAAAATGTTGCAATTTTAAATCTCTTAATTTATTAAAATGATAAAATCATTCTTAAGTGTACTATTAATAATAGTATGCGCTTCAGTATATTCACAAAACACCATTACGGGTAAACTAATAGATCTCGAAACAAAACAGCCTATAATTGGTGGTAATGTTTATGTTTCAAAATTAGAAAAAGGAACCATCACCAATCTAGATGGGGAATTTCAGTTATCCAATATCCCAGAAGGAGAATTTAAAATTGTGGTTTCCTTTATTGGGTACACCACGAAAACCTTCAGTTTCAGTTCTCCTTCGGAAAATCCCATAATTATAGAATTACAACCTTCGGCTATCGAAATGGAGGAAGTAATTGTTTCTACTCCTTTTCATAAATTACAAAGTGAAAATGTGGTAAAAGTAGAAAGAGAATCTTTAGAAGATCTCAAAAAATCAGGTGCTGTAACCTTAGCTGAAGGAATTACCCAAATAGCCGGTGTAGAAAGTATAACTACCGGTGCAGGAATTGGTAAACCTGTGATAAGGGGTCTAAGTGCAAACAGGGTTTTAGTATATGCCCAAGGGGTTCGTTTGGAAAACCAACAATTTGGGGATGAACATGGACTGGGAGTTAGTGCTAGCGGGGTAGAAAGTGTAGAGGTTATAAAAGGGCCTGCATCTTTGTTATATGGAAGCGATGCCCTTGGTGGAGTTTTATATTTGAATCCTGAAAAATACACCGAATCCGATAGTACCTCTATAGATGCTAGTTATAATTATTTCAGCAACACTGTTGGCTCTGAAGCAAATCTAGGCTTAAAAACTTCAGGAGAGAAATGGAGATATTTAGTACGTGGAAATTATGCTGTACACAGTGATTATGAAACAGGTGATGGGATTCGTGTTACCAACTCTCGTTTCGAAGAGAAAGATCTAAAAGCTGGAATTGGCTTTCAAGACACTAAATATAAGGGAGATTTCAGATACAATTACAACAACACAAATATTGGAATTCCTGGGGAAATTGGAGAACAAACCACTTCTAAAGACATTATTTCTCCATATCAAAAACTGGATAATCATATTGTAAGCCTTAGTAATAAGATATTTCTTCCAAAGTCTAGTATAGATCTTAAAGTTGGTTATTTGTTTAATAATAGGAAGGAATTTGAAGAAGAGTCCCCAGATCCCGCATTAGAAATGCACTTAGAGACCTTGAATTATGACCTTAAATATAATGCGCCTGTTTGGGGTAATTTTGAAACTATCTTTGGAGTACAAGGATTATTTCAGACTAATGAGAATTTTGGAGAAGAGTTATTGATTCCAGATGCATCCATTCGCGATTTTGGAGTTCTGGGGACTACGCATTATCATCTAGAAAAAATTGATATTCAAGGAGGCTTAAGATTTGATACTAGAAGTATAACTACTCAAGAAAACGGGACTGTCGGAGAGCCCGGATATTTTCAAGCTATAGATCGTGATTTTACAAGTTATAATGGTTCCTTAGGCATTAAATTCGATTTGTTTAAAAATTTGATAACAAGAATTAATGCTGCTTCCGGGTTTAGAGCACCTAATCTTGCTGAGCTTAGTTCTAACGGGGTTCATGAAGGAACTAATAGGTTTGAAATTGGAAATGCTAATTTGGAAAATGAGCAAAACATACAATTGGATCTATCACTAGAATATCGCAACGAGCATTTTGAACTCTTTGGAAATGCATTTTACAATAAGATCAACCAGTATATTTTTATCGCTCCTACCAATGAATTCATAGACGATAGTAGCGTATTTGTTTATACCCAAGACGATGCTAAATTATATGGAGGAGAGGCTGGTTTTCACCTACATCCTCACCCTATAGATTGGTTGCATTTAGAGACTAGTTTAGCACTAGTGATCGGGGAAAGAGATAATGGAGAAAGTCTGCCTTTTATTCCTGCTACTTCTTTCACTAACACATTAAGAACAGAATTTGATTCCTTTAAATGGTTCTCCAATAATTATTCCTTTATTACTGTGAAAAGTACCGGAGAACAAAATAAGATTAGTGATTTTGAAACCAGCACATCAGGATACACTTTAGTTAGTGCTGGTTTTGGGGGCACTGTTATGATTGAGAAAGTCCCTCTGGAAATAAGAGTTAGTGGAAATAATCTATTCGACAAAAATTATGTTTCCCACCTTTCCAGATTAAAGACAGACGGAATTGCGAATATGGGCAGAAACATCTCTGTTGGAATTCAAACCAAATTTTAACAATATAATAAGCCTCCAAGATAAATTCTTGGAGGCTTATATTTCAGCTTTTTTAAGTTTGCTTATTGCACAATTTCTGCTTCCATTATGTACTCCTCTTGAATTGATTCCTTCTTCCAAACAAAAGTATAGAACCACATAAGTGTGAAAGTTGGAATTACATCTGTAAAAGGCAATATCTCTTCTATAAATACAAGCACAGAAGCTATTTTTCCTTTTTTCCCAGGATACATTTCAGACATTTTATTGGCCGCAAACGGAGCCCAAGCTATATCTAAAAAAGGACCAACTAATGGAATTGCCATGGTTACCATCCCAATAGCATCGTACATTAACCCTTTTATTAGTAATTTATTTTTTAAGGTCTTCATTGGTTTTAAGTTTTATACCTATAATAAAGCAAAAAAAATGCCAATTATTTAAGATCGGAACTTATGAGTTTTAAAAACTCATTACGGGTTTCAATTTTTTTGAATTGTCCTCTAAATCCTGAAGTAGTTGTTACGCTGTTTTGTTTTTGCACTCCGCGCATCATCATACACATATGTTGCGCCTCTATAACAACCGCAACTCCCTGTGGCTGTAAAGTATTATTGATACATTCTAAAATATCATGTGTAAGACGTTCTTGCACCTGTAATCTTCTGGCAAAAACATCTACTATCCTTGGTATTTTACTTAAGCCTACAATTTTACCATTTGGGATATAGGCAATATGCGCTTTTCCGAAAAATGGCAACATATGGTGTTCACATAAGGAATACAACTCTATATCCTTTACAACTACCATCTCGTCATAGCTTTCATTAAACATGGCATCATTCAAGATCTTCACAGGATCTGCATCATATCCCTGCGTTAGAAACTGCATCGCTTTTGCAGCTCTTTCCGGAGTTTTAAGAATACCCTCACGAGAAGTATCCTCCCCTAGACCATGGATAATTTGTTTGAAGTTATCAGTAAGTCCCTCAGTAACTTCTTCGTTATATTCTTCAAAAAATCGATACATACTATATTTTGGCCTTTTTTAATTTATCAGCAAATAATTGTTGTAATTTTTTGATCTTTGGATCTATAATTACCTGACAGTATTGTTGTTGCCTATGTTTGGAGTAATATTCTTTGTGTTCAGCTTCTGCTTCATAGAATGGGGAAGCTTGGGTGATTTCGGTTACTATAGGATCTTTAAAAACCTCTTCATCCTCAAGTCTCTTCACAATTGCTTCAGCCTCCAGTTTTTGATCTTCAGAATGATAAAATATAGCACTTCTGTATTGAGTACCCTTATCATACTGTTGTCTATTTAAAGTAGTAGGATCGTGTGTGCTAAAGAATATTAGCAATAGCTCTTGAAAAGAAATGACTGCTGGATTAAAATGAACTTCAATAGCTTCAGCATGTCCAGTTCTCCCGGATATTATTTCTCTATAAGCTGGATTTTTTATTTGCCCCCCAGTAAAACCAGGAATCACAGTGCTTACTCCTTCTATTCTTTCAAAAACAGCTTCGGTACACCAAAAACATCCTCCCGCAAGAGTAGCAATTTTAGATTCTATATTTTCCATACTTTACAAATGTTAATTAAAATTAGTGAATTAATAAAAAAACAAGACTTTTTAACGATTAATTGGGTTCTGTTGAAAATAAATCGCAATTCTTTTGTAATGTTGCAATCCCCAAGGATTCCTCTTATTTTAGAATTTATTTATGTTGCTTAGAAAAATTATTATATTATTTGTCTGCTTTCCCCTCTTTACATTACAAGCACAGGAAATCATCGATTCCAAAATTTCAAAAAAGTCGTATGAAGCACAGAGAATTTCATCATCTCCCATTATAGATGGTATTCTAGATGAGAATATCTGGAAAGAAATTCCAAGTGCCACAAACTTTGTAATGTCTGAGCCGGGAGATGGAACTCCAAGCAGAAAAACCCATCCAACTATTGTTAAGCTGGCTTATGATGATGAAGCTATTTATATTGCGGCTTCCATGATAGACAATGAACCCGAACGAATATTACGTCAATTTACACAGCGGGATAATATAGAACAATCAGATTTTTTCTTGATAGATATTAATACCTATAATGATGGAGAGAATCAAACCAGATTTGTAATCACTTCTGCTGGAGCCATTGCAGATGCCAAGATGTCTGGAAATAATGAAGATTATAGTTATAATGTAGTTTGGGAAGGTGAAATTTCTTATGATGATAACGGCTGGTATGCAGAAATTAAGATTCCTTATGCTGCCTTGAGATTTCCCAAAAAAGAAGAACAACTATGGAGTATCCAATTTGGAAGAAAAATATTGCATTTAAATGAAGTTTATACCTGGAACTATATAGATAAGTCTATTGGTAAGGATACCCAATACAATGGCTTATTAACAGGAATAAAAAATATTGACCCTCCCGTTAGGTTGAGTTTTTACCCTTATGCTTCTGCTGAAGTAGATAATTTTGATGGTAGTACAATTAGTAATTTTAGTGCCGGACTCGATTTTAAATATGGTATTTCTGATGCTTTTACCTTAGATGCCACTTTAATCCCAGATTTTGGACAGACCGCATTTGATAAAGTTGAATTAAATCTAGGACCTTTCGAGCAAGCATTTGGAGAAAATCGAGCGTTTTTCACTGAAGGAACCGAACTATTTACAAAAGGAAATTTATTTTATTCCAGACGTATTGGAGATACTCCTCTTGGCTTTAATACTGCTCAAGCTAAATTATTGGATAACGAGATCTTAGTAGAAAATCCCGAAAAAGCAGATCTTTTAAATGCGGTGAAAATCTCTGGAAGAACAAACAACGGACTAGGAATAGGCTTTTTTAACGCAATTACGCAGGAAACTGAAGCTATCATTGGAGACACATTAAGTGGTTTAAATAGAACAATTGTAACCGAGCCCTTCTCCAATTATAACATCGTGGTTCTGGATCAGCAATACAATCAAAATTCCTCTATTACACTTATTAATACCAATGTTACTAGAAATGGGCACGCCCGAGATGGGAATGTAACTGGCTTTTTATTTGATATTAATAATAAATCAAATTCTTTTAATTATTCTGGAGAGGCCAAAATGAGTAATGTGAATAAACCCGCACAGAATATCACAGGTTTTGCTTCAGAATTTTCTATAGATAGAACAAAAGGGAATTTTAGATATGCAATAGCTCATGAATTCGCAAACGAGACCTATGATATTAATGATCTAGGCTTGAATTTCATTAATAATTATAATAATTTCCATGTAGAGACTTCCTATAGAATATTTGAACCTACAAAAAGCTTAAATACATTTAATATTAGACTCTTTGCAGATCAGCAGAGGCGATACATCCCAAATGTTGAAACATCCTCAAATATAGGCGCTAATTATTTTGCAATTAACTTGGAAAGATTTGCATTTGGAAATTTTATCAAATACACTACTAAAAGTAAGGACTTTTTTGAAGCTAGAAGGAATGGTAAATTTGTAAATTATAATGCAAATGTTGTTATTGACGGTTTTATTTCATCAGATTATAGAAAGAAGTTTGCGCTTGACATCAACGCCAATTATCAAAGCTTTTTTAAATCTGAACAAGAGAATTTTACAATTGCAGTAAGTCCTAGATTTAGGTTTAGCAACAAATTTTCAATGATCTATAACATAAATTATTCCACCTCTAAAGACAGAAATAGCTTTGTAGCGCTAGCTCCTAAAAAGGAGATCTTTGGTTTAAGGGATGTTCAAAGTATAGAAAATTCTATTCAGGCCAGTTATAATTTTAGTACCAAACAAGCACTTAATTTGAGTTTTAGAAACTTTTGGTCTATTGCAGATTTTAAAGAAAATAAGTTCAGTATTTTGCAAGAGAATGGAGATTTAACTCCTTTCAGCTATCAGGTAACCAATGATAACGATCCTAATGCCAATTTTAATATATGGAATTTCGATCTTAGTTATAGCTGGCAATTTGCCCCTGGAAGTGAGGCGATTCTATTATATAGAAACTCAATATTTAATTTTGATAAGCAGAGTGATATAGAGTTTATTGAAAGTTTACAAGATTTATTCAATCAAGATCTTAGACAAAATCTATCTTTGAGAATCGTTTATTATATAGATTATAATATTGCTAAAAATATTTTTAAAGGCTAAGACCACTATTTTCAACTTTAAAATTGAAACATTAAGTTTATTAAAGTCATGATCTACGCAAACAACATTCATAAATATTACGGAGACCTTCACGTTTTGAAGGGAGTTAATCTACACATCGAAAAAAGCGAAATAGTTTCAATTGTAGGGGCTTCTGGAGCTGGTAAAACAACTCTTTTGCATATTTTAGGTACTTTAGATCAACCAGATAAAAAACCTGACAGCACTTTAAAAGTAAATAGTATAGATATTTATTCGCAGAATTCTAAAAAGCTCTCTAAATTTAGAAATGAACAAGTAGGTTTTATTTTTCAATTTCATCAGTTATTACCAGAATTCACCGCCTTAGAAAATATTTGTATTCCTGCTTTTATAAAAGGAACTTCTAAAGCCACTGCAGAGAAGCGAGCTTATGAGTTGCTGGAATTCTTAAATTTATCTCCTAGAGCGCATCATAAACCTGCTGAATTAAGTGGTGGGGAACAACAAAGGATTGCTGTTGCTCGGTCTTTAATTAATAATCCTGCTGTAATTTATGCCGATGAACCTTCTGGTAACCTAGACAGTGAATCTGCTGAAAATTTACATAAGTTGTTTTTTCAGCTTAGAGAAGAATTTCACCAAACCTTTGTAATAGTTACACACAATGAGGAATTGGCTAACATGGCCGATAGAAAATTGACCATGGTGGATGGAGAAATAATTTAGGGAATTTAGTTTGAAACTAGAATTTTTCAAAAACACCTAGCCCAAATAACGCAAAATCATATTTTACCGGATCTTTTTTATCCAACTTCCTAAGAGAAAGATCTAGTTCATAAACAGCTTTTGCATCGTTTTGTTTCCTATTTAATAAGCCTAATTTCCTTGCTACGTTTCCAGAGTGTACGTCTAGTGGGCAGGACAATAACGAAGGTGAAATGTTTTTCCAAATCCCAAAATCTACCCCTGCATTATCTTTCCGTATCATCCACCTTAAGAACATGTTTATTCTTTTTGCTGCCGATCCTTTTAAAGGATCACTCACATGTTTTTCTGTTCTAGATAAATGTTCAATTTCAAAAAAAACAGTTTTAAACTCAGAGATATGTTGCTGCAGGGATCCATTTTTAGTTGGGCTTGAGAAAATTGCTTCAAGTCCACCATGATTGGTATAAATGTATTTCAAACTTTTTATAAAACTCCTAAAGTCCAAACCATTAAAGGTTCTATGTACAAAATTATCCAAAGGTTCTAAATGTGATTCAGAATGATTTAAAATGAAATCATAGGGAGAATTCCCGAGATGGTCCATCATTCTATTCGCATTTTTAATAATGCTTTTTCTATTTCCCCAGGCAATGGTAGCGGCCAAAAAACCCGCTATTTCTATATCTTCCTTCAGGGAAAATTTATGCGGAATACTTATAGGATCGCTTTCAATAAAATTTAAATTATTGTATTCTATAACTTTAGAATCGAGAAACTCCTTTAATTCAGTAGATAACAAATTTTAAAGTTTTAAATTGTAAAAACAAATATAAAGTTTCGTTAAGGAAATGATTTATATAAAAAGATTTTTATGAGATTTTATTTCTTGAAAAGCCCGAAAACATTCGTGCTTTGAATTACAAATTTTTAATGGCATCATTATTGAATAAAATGGGCAGCATTAGATAAATTTTAATATATAATTAACTTTATCTAATTAAGTATATTTGCTTTTAGCTAAAGCTCCCAACCAAGAACTTTATATTATGATTCACGCACTAAACCCTGAGAATGAAATAGCTCGAATGACTTCGCTACACGACCTTCAAATTCTCAATTCTGAGCCCGAAGAAAAGTATGACAATATAGCACAACTAGCATCCTATATTTGTGATGTACCTGTTTCGCTTATTACACTCTTGGCAGAAGATAAGAATTGGTTCAAAGCTAAAACTGGAACAGATCTCTGTGATTCCGATAGGAATATTTCATTTTGTTCTCATGCTATTTTGCAACCCGATGAATTAATGGAAATTCAGGATACACTTTTAGATCCTAGATTTGAAAATAATCCATTAGTGACCACAGGTTCTAAAATTCGATTTTACGCAGGAATGCCTATAAAATCAAATATTGGCGAAGCGGTTGGTACTCTATGTTTGTTAGACACTAAACCACACTCTCTTAACGAAAAACAAAAAAATGCATTAAAAGCATTAGCACAACAAGTAGAAAGTTTGTTCGAATTAAGAAGGCAGAATATTTCTTTGAAAAAAGTAAAAAAGGAATTAGGAATAAAAAATAATCAACTTAAGGAATTTGCTGGTACTGTATCTCATGATATGAAAATGCCCTTGGCCAATATGATCATTACTTCAGATCTTCTTAAAGCTAAATATGGGAAACTCTTAGATGAAACCGGACTTAATTATCTTACCTATTTAAAACAATCTTCTTTTAGGTTAAGCAATTATATTACAGCTATTCTTAACCATTATGAAAGTGACACCTTAATGGAATCTCATACTGAAGATTTTGATCTACAGGATGTTTTAGAACAGATCATAGATCTATTAAACATAAAATTTGATTGTGAGATTAATTTACCTGAAGACAACTTAACAGTTCATTGCAATAGAGCTGCTTTTCAGCAAATATTCTTTAACCTAATTGGAAATAGTCTAAAGTATAACAATCAGGAAAAAATTGTTATAGATGTGACAGGTATAGAAAAAAATGGTTATTATCATTTTTCTATAACAGATAATGGAATTGGGATTCCTGAAAATAAACAAGAAGCAATCTTCGAGCTCTTTACCATTGTAGAGGAAACCGATAGAAGTGGTAACCGTGGAAACGGAATTGGCCTCTCTACCGTTCAAAAATTAGTACACAATCTAGGTGGAGAAATTTCAGTAAAATCAAAATTAAATAAAGGCACAACTTTTAATTTCACTATTAAAAGAGCGCTTTAAAATAAAATATCATTGATTTCCAGTAAAATAGCTGAGAAAATTTCCCTATTATTGACTATAGATAGTTAACTGTTGTAAGCAGCTAAGAATATGGAGCAAAAAATAGCGTTTAATGAAAAGATACGGCAATCTGTATTAACAGATTATAATATTTCCAAAACGTCTACTAAAGAAGATTTTAATCAACTAACCTTTTTAGCAGCTACAATCTGCCATACCCCTACAGCATTTATAAGCATAATAGATAAAAATCATGTTTGGCTAAAGTCTAAAACAGGAATAGAGATTACTGAAATTGAGCGAAAAAGTGCATTTGCACAACTCACTTTAGAATCTGAGCAGGATATATATAGTATCAATTATTCTAATACTCCCAAGGTTTTTGAAGATGCTAAAAAATATTATAATAATAATTATAAATTTTACGCTGGAATTCCATTAAAGAACCTTCAAGGATATACTATTGGAGTTTTAAGTGTTTTAGACACTAAGGAAAGACAACTTAAAAAAGATCAAATAGAGGCTTTAAAGGCATTGGGAAATCAATGTATGAAGTTGTTTGAATTTGCTAAGCAAAACAAAAAGTTTAGGGTAATTCAAAAAAAACTAAAGCAAAAGTATCAGGAATTGGAGAAATTTGCAAGTGTAGTTTCTCATGATATAAAGTCTCCATTAGCCAATATAATTTCGCTTACCGAATTGCTTAAAGTCGAAAACCAAGGGAAATTTGATGAAGAAACCACTCTATATTTAAATTATCTCAATGAATCTTCCTACTCCCTTCGGAGTTATGTAGATGGGATTTTAAGTTTTTATAGAAGCGAACATATTTTAGAGAAAGATTACGAGAATGTAGATCTTCATAATCTTCTTAGCGGTATTGCACATTTATATGATGTTGCAAACGATGTAGAAATAGATTATCCAGAAACTGCAACATTACATCATGTTAATAAAGCAGCTCTTACGCAGGTTTTTCTGAATTTGGTAACCAATGCATTAAAATATAATAGTAAAGACCAAAGGAAGATCCAAATTACTTTTAAAAAGACTGAAGCTTACTATCACTTTGCTGTGATAGACAATGGGGATGGTTTTTCTGAAAAGAATTCATCTAAGATCTTCGAGCTTTTTACTACCCTGGACACCAATGATCGCGATGGGAACCCAGGAAGTGGTATTGGCTTGGCAACTGTAAAGAAACTTATTAATAGTATGGGAGGAACTATAAAAGTGAATTCTACACTAGGAGAAGGGAGTTCCTTTCAGTTTACTATTAAACGAGTTTAGTTCCCCTTAATCACAGTATTAAAAAGTTGTTTTATATATTTGAAAAACAATTAAATTTTCATGCAGTTTTATCATCCAGAGGTATTATACGCGCTTATACTGCTGATTATTCCAATTATTGTTCATTTATTTCAGCTTAGAAGGTTTAAAACGGAATATTTTACCAATGTAAAATTTCTCAAAAAACTTAGCCTCCAAACCCGAAAAAGCTCCAGAATAAAAAAATGGTTAATTCTTGCTACTAGGTTATTAGCGCTTACAGCTATCATTTTTGCTTTCTCTCAACCTTATTTCCCTACCAATACTCAAAATTCTAAGAATGTAGAAACTGTTGTTTTTTTGGATAATTCTTTTAGCATGCAAGCTTTAGGTAAAAAGGGAAAATTATTAGAGCGTAGTATACAGGAATTGTTGGAAAGTGATTTTTCAGAAAAGAACATCACTTTAATTACTAATTCTGAAGATTATAAAAATCTAACTAAAGAAAATCTTCAAAACATAAAATATTCAGGAAATCAATTGGATTTCAAAACTGTACTATTAAAGGCAACAAGTAGTTTTTCAAAAGACACCAGTAGTTTAAAGAAATTTCTCATAATTTCTGATCTTCAACAAAATTTTGAGCTCGCAATAGATAAAGTGAATTCTGAGATTGATATTTACACTTATCAACAGTCTCCAGAGCGAAAAGAAAATATTAAGATAGATACTGCATTTCTTTCATCTGAAGCTATGGAGTCCAGAATTCTGAATCTTACAATAAGTAATACTGGTAATAGTTCTCAAAGCACACCAGTATCGTTGTATGACAACGATAAATTAATTGGAAAAACCAGTGCTAGTTTAGAGCCCAATAGTTCAGCAAATCTTACATTTCCAATTAATGATCCTGAAATACAACATGGCAAGATTCAAATAGAAGATAACGGACTATTATTCGACAATAGCCTATATTTTTCTCTGAATGAAATTCAACCGATTAAAGTGTGTAGTATAAATCAGGAAAAAAGCGATTTTTTACAACGTATATATACTGCTTCAGAATTTGATTACACCAGTTTTCTAGCAACTTCTATTAATTACAATGCACTAAATGATGCAGATGTTATCGTTTTAAATGAAATACCAGATCTCAATGAAGTACTAGCTTCTACCCTCTCCAAATTGGCATCAAAAAACAAGGTTTTTATCATTATTCCTTCCACAGAAAATTTGGGATCTAATTTTATTGATTTTTTAAATACACTTGGAGTTTCAGGTTTTGATAAGCGACAAGAAGTAGAGAAATTTATAACAGGTATAAAATTTGAGCATCCACTTTACCAAGGAGTATTCGATAAACAGGTTAAAAATTTTGAATACCCAAAAGTGCAAATCAATTATAATTTAAATTCAGGTTCCAATATCATTTTATCACTGCAGGATAATCAGCCATTTTTATTTCAAAAAGGTAATTCATTTATATTTACGGCTCCCTTAAATTCTAAAAACTCAAATTTCATACAGTCTCCCTTGGTAGTTCCTACTTTTTACAAGATGGCTATTTCTAATGTTAACACTCCTCCTCTATACAGTTATTTAGGCAAGGAAAATAAGATTACAGTTCCAATAGCGGTTAATAATGACGAGATCGTTAAATTGAGTTCAGAAAAAATATCTTTTATTCCCCAACAAAAAAGTTTTGACGGGAAAATAGAGATAACCACCAATGAGTTACCGCAAAGCCCCGATAATTATTCCGTAGAATTAAAAGACACGCCACAAATGGCTATAAGTTATAATGTAACCAGAGAGGAAAGTAAGATGATCTATACAGATCTAGAGGGCGCTAAAAATTTACAACAAATCGAGGATTTGAATGAATTCTTTATTTCTGAAGGCTATGTAGATGAAAAGAATACTTTTTGGAAATGGTTTGTTACTTTTGCACTGTTATTTTTAATAATTGAAACTTTACTTCTAAAATATTTTAAATGAAGCTACTCCTTAAGGCAGCCAAAATAATAGATCCAGGCTCTAAACACCATCACAAAAAGGTAGATATTTTAATTGAAGGAGGAATAATTAAAAAGATTGGCGCTTCCTTGAAAATTAAGGATGTAGATAAAGAGATCGATCTTAAAAATCTTCATGTTTCAAAAGGTTGGTTTGATAGCAGTGTGAGTTTTGGCGAGCCGGGATATGAAGAACGGGAAACCATTAAAAATGGACTTAAAGTAGCCGGGCAAAGCGGATTTACTCAAATTGCTCTTAACCCTGGAACAAACCCTGTATTAGATAATAACGGAAGTATAACTTCGGTAAAGTCTAAAGCTGAAAACAACGCGGTACAACTATTTACCATTGGTGCGCTTACCAATAAATCTGAAGGAAAAGATCTTGCTGAGTTATACGATATGCATCAAGCGGGAGCAATTGCTTTTGGAGATTATAAAAAGGCTATCGCACATCCTAATCTTTTAAAACTCTCCTTATTATATGCTCAAAATTTCGACGGACTTGTGCATTCATTTCCACAAGACAATCTAATTGCAGGTCATGGATTAGTAAATGAGAATATTAATAGCACTTCGCTTGGACTTAATGGCATACCAGCTTTAGCAGAAGAACTGCAGATAATTAGGGATCTTTATATTCTTGAATACACAGGCGGTAAGTTACATATTCCAACTATTTCTACTGAAAAATCGGTTAAACTGATTAAAGACGCAAAAAAAAGAGGCTTAGATGTAAGCTGTAGTGTTGCAATTCATAATTTGATTTATACCGATGATGAATTAGTAGAATTTGATACGCGCTATAAAGTATTACCTCCACTACGAACCAAAGTGGACTTAAAAGCTTTGCGCAAAGGAGTGCTGGACGGCACTATAGATCTGGTAACTTCAGATCATACTCCAATAGACCTAGAACATAAAAAAGTAGAATTTGAACATGCTCTTTATGGTACAATTGGTTTAGAATCAGCCTTTGGAGCACTCTCCACTATCTTTGATCTGGATGAAACTATAAGTCTATTAACCAAAGGAAGAGCACGCTTTAAGATTCCCGAAGTAGAAATTAAAGAGGGGCATCAGGCTAATCTAAGTCTTTTCGATCCAGAGGTGCAAAGCACCTTCAATAAAGAAAACATATATTCCAGTTCCAAAAATAGTATGTTCTTAGACTTAAAGACAAAAGGAAAGGTTTATGGAATTATAAATGGAACCAGATCTAGTATGCCTAATATAGGTTAATTGCATATTTTTGTAATTCATCGATCAATTAAAATTAAAACATTATGAATACTACCATCGAAAATGGAAAATCTGCCGCAATTGTAGCATATCTTACTATTATTGGAACTATTATAGCTTATTTTATGAACAACGACACTAAAAATAGTTTCGCTAGTTTTCATATTAGACAAGCCTTAGGAATTCATATCACCTATTTTGTATTAGGAGCTTTTGTAAGTATTTTTGATAGTTGGATGGTTTCTTATTCCTTTTGGATCTTTATTATAATTCTTTGGGGATATGGTTTAGTAACTGCAATTCAAGGAGAACAAAAAGAAGTTCCTTTATTGGGAACACAATTTCAAAAATGGTTTAGCACAGTAAATTAAAAAATGACAACAATCCCTCTTTCTTTAACACATCTTGTAAGACCTTCTTCTATAACTTCTGGTAAAGCTCCAGTATTAATCATGTTGCACGGGTATGGCAGCGACGAAAACGATCTGTTTTCTTTTGCCAGCGAATTACCCGAAGAATTATTGATCATTTCTGCAAGAGCTCCTTATCAGCTTCAACCATACGGAAATGCATGGTACGCTATAAATTTTGATGCAGTTCAAGGAAAATTTAGTGATAATGAACAAGCTAAGGAATCCCGCATAGCGATCTCTAATTTTATAGATGAAGTGATCGCCAATTATCCTGTAGATAAAGATAATATTACGCTTCTAGGATTTAGTCAGGGTACCATTTTAAGTTACGCGGTAGCACTAAGTGAACCTGCTAAAGTGAAAAACGTGATCGCGCTAAGCGGCTATATAAATACTGAAATTATTTCTGCTGAATTCGAAAAGAATGATTTTTCAGGTCTTTCTATTTATGCATCCCATGGAAGTCAAGATCAAGTGATCCCTGTTTCTTGGGCAAGAAAAGCACCAGAACTACTGAAGAATTTAGGAATTGAACACAGCTTTTCTGAATTCCCTGTGGGACACGGAGTGCATCCTCAAAATTTTACAGAACTTAGAAAGTGGCTGGTAGATCGTCTTTAATCTTGTGGATAGAGAAATGATTTTTCTGTAGTAAGAATAAGATTTTTATTTTCATCCAACTCGTAAGAAATTAAGATCTCTCCCCAGTAAGTGCCATCGGTAAAATCTGCAATGATCCATTTATGGTTAAGGATCTTTACTTTATTAATGCGCATAGTTCCTTCCATTCCTGCAAAGGGAACTAGATCATTATCTTCAGTTGCTTTATTTCTACCTATAATTTCATCTTCAATAGCAAGTGCTAATTCTTTAGAATTGATTCCTGAACGCTCAAAATAAGAAATGGCTTCTTCATTTTCGGCTAAAGAGAAGTAATTCAAATTCAAGTTCTCACTTTCTAATTGCTCTTTCTCCTTCTCTAATTCGGCTACTCTATCTTGAAATTTTTCTATTTTTTCCTCTTTCGAATCAAGGATCTTTTTATCATTCACATAAATAAAAATCGTGAACAAAAACATAAATATTAATAGATAAGAAATTATTTTACTTCGCATTAAATCGTGATTTTTAAATTATCGTAGGCCAAAAAAACATTTTTTGGCAAAGTAGCCTGGATCTCATCATGAAATCCTAATAAGTGGCTTATATGAGTAATATATGCTTGTTCTGGATTTACTTCAGCAATAAAAGCTAAAGCCTCTTCCAAACTAAAATGAGAATGATGTGGTTCCTGCCTAAGTGCGTTTATCACTAAAACCTTTACTCCCTTCAATTTATCTGTTTCTTCAGGTTCAATGGTTTTAACATCGGTTAAATAAGCAAAATCCTTTAATCTGAAGCCAAATACCTGCAACCTGTTATGCATAGCATTAACAGGAGTAATAGACAATTTTTTGAAAAAAAAAGGTTTGTTTTCAATTTCGTTTATCTGAACACTGGGCGCCCCGGGGTATTTATCATCATTATTCAAAATATACTCGAAACGTTTATGCAAGTTTTGTAGCACCCTTGGATGTGCAAAAATTGGAATATCTCCTTGCTTAAAGAAAAATGGCCTAATATCATCCAAGCCAGCAGTATGATCGTTATGCTCATGGGTAAAAAGAACCGCATCGAGCTTCTCAATATTATTAGATAACATTTGAGTTCTAAAATCTGGTCCGCAGTCAATTAAAATAGTATATCCCTCCCATTCTACCAGAACAGAAACTCTTAAACGCTTATCTTTTGGGTTTTCACTTAAACAAACTGGATGTTTGCTTCCAATAACTGGGATTCCTTGTGAAGTTCCTGTGCCTAAAAATGTTATTTGCAATCCTGATATTTTAATACAAAAGTAAGTATAATTTTTTTTCTACAGCCTTCTGTTTTACTACCTTTGCTCACAGCAACCCTTTTCTTAAAAAGATAAAATTATGCCGATTACCATTATGGGGGACCGTGAGTTTGAAAACGTTCCTTCAATTAAAAGTAAAGCTTTACGAATTAATCTAAATGAAAATATTTACGGCACATTTGCCGAAATAGGTGCAGGACAAGAAACTGTAAGGAATTTCTTTAGAGCTGGTGGAGCTTCCGGTACTATTGCCAAGGCGATGAGTGCATATGATAAAGATTTTAGTGATGCTATTTATGGTGTAGAAGATGATAAAAGGTATGTCACTGAAGCTAGGTTGAAGAAAATGCTTTCTTATGAGATCAATTTAATTGAAGATCGAATCTCCAGAGATAAACATCCGAACAAATTATTCTTTAGTTATGCCAACACAGTTGCAACTATAGATTTTGCTAAGAAGTACAAAGGGCACGGATGGATAGGAATTCGATACCAGGTAGATCCAAATGAAGATTATAATGAGATAAGTTTACATATTCGTTTTCATGAAAACGATGCAAGACTTCAGCAAAACACATTAGGAATATTGGGTGTAAACCTTATTTATGGAGCTTATTACAAGTACGATAATCCTAAAAAATTACTGAGATATCTTTACGATCATATAGATAAAGATCAGATAGAAATAGACACTATCAACTTTTCGGGACCACGATTTGAAAAAGTAGATAATAGATTAATGAGTCTTCAACTGGTGAAAAACGGCATGACCGATGCGGTAATGTTTGCCCCAGATGGAAATAATATCTTGCCAGCTAGAATACTTTATAAAAAGAACATTCTGGCGTTAAGAGGGAGCTTTAGACCCGTTACTAATGTAAATATGGATATGTATAAAAGGTCTTTAGAACTTTTTATACAAGAAAATAAAGTAGAGGAAGAAAATACTGAAGTTATTTTTGAAATTACACTTTCTAATTTACGAGCAGAAGGTGAAATAGATGAGCGAGATTTCATGGATCGTGCCGAATTACTTTGTTCTTTAGGGCAAACAGTAATGATCTCTAACTTCCAGGAATATTATAGAGTTGTTGAATATTTCTCTCGCTATACGAAAGAACGTATGGGATTAGCCATGGGTGTAAATAATCTAGTTGATATTTTCGACGAGAAATATTACCGACATTTAAGTGGTGGAATCTTAGAAGCATTTGGAAAATTATTCTTTAAAGATCTTAAAGTATACCTCTACCCTCTTAAAGATCCTGAAACTGGTGAGATCATTACAAGTGAGAATTTAAAAGTACATCCACGTATGAAAGAATTATTTAAATTCTTTAAATACAACGGAAAAGTGGTTGATATTGAAAAATATAATCCAAATATTTTAGATGTTTTCTCTAGAGAGATCTTACAAATGATAAATGAAGGTAAAACCGGTTGGGAAAATATGTTGCCGGAACGCACCGCTAGTATGATAAAAGAGCAGAATCTTTTTGAATACAAAGAACCTAAACTAGAAAAGAAATCTTAGAGATCTTTTATAAGTCACAAAAAAGCCGGATAATTAATTATCCGGCTTTTTTGTTTAAATCTGATTGACTTATCCTTAATCTATTCGGGTAATCTTAGCCCCAATCGCTCGAAGTCTTTCATCTATATTTTCGTAACCTCTATCAATTTGTTCAATATTATGAATAGTTGATGTTCCATTTGCAGACATGGCAGCGATCAATAAAGAAACACCTGCTCTAATATCTGGAGAAGTCATTGTAGTAGCTCTTAGACTAGATTTAAAATCGTGCCCTATTACGGTCGCTCTATGTGGATCGCAAAGTATAATCTTCGCTCCCATATCTATCAATTTATCTACGAAGAACAATCTGCTCTCAAACATTTTTTGATGTATAAGAACACTTCCTCTAGCCTGTGTTGCAACTACCAACAAAATACTCAATAAATCTGGAGTAAATCCTGGCCAAGGTGCATCACTAATATTCATTATAGAACCATCTATAAAATTTTGAACTTCATAACCATCCTTATGTGCAGGAACAAAAATATCATCCCCTTTTTTCTCGATGGTAATACCAAGCTTTTCAAAAGTTGTAGGGATAAGACCCAAATTGTCCCAGCTTACATTTTTTATAGTGATCTCACTTTTGGTCATCGCAGCCAAACCAATCCATGATCCAATCTCAATCATATCTGGTAAGATTGTATGTTCACAACCTGTAAAACTTTCTACACCTTCTATCGTTAATAAATTAGAGCCAACTCCTTCGATTTTAGCTCCCATAGAATTCAACATCTTACATAATTGCTGAAGGTATGGTTCACAAGCGGCATTATAAATAGTGGTTTTTCCTTTCGCCCAAACTGCAGCCATAAGAATATTTGCAGTTCCAGTTACTGAAGCTTCCTCCAATAACATATAATTTCCGGTTAAACCTTCAGGAGCTTCTACCCCATAAAAACGCTCTTCCTTATTATATTTAAATTTAGCTCCCAGTTTTACAAAACCGTCAAAATGAGTATCTAATCTCCTTCTTCCAATTTTATCTCCCCCTGGTCTAGGAATATATCCTTTTCCAAATCTTCCCAATAAAGGGCCAACAATCATAATAGAACCTCGAAGACCACTTCCTTCATTCTTAAATGCATCACTCTCCAAATAATCCAGATCTATAGAATCACTTTGAAAACTATATCTTCCTTTATCTAGCTTTTCAATTTTAACTCCTAAATTCCCTAGAAGTTTAATGAGCTTATTAACATCTATTATATCTGGAATGTTATTTATAATAACTTTTTCCGGAGTTAATAAAACTGCACAAAGAATTTGAAGCGCTTCATTTTTAGCGCCTTGAGGTTGTATGCTTCCACTTAAGGAATGACCACCCTCAATTTGAAAAGTACCCATAAAATTTTGATTTTTTAGTAGCGTTTACGTCCGCGTGGATTCCTATTACTAGCTGGTTTCTTAGGCGTATTACTATATTTTTTATTTCCTCTAAGCAAGCTTGCAGCTTCACTAAGATCTTCTTCGCTATTCTTTAAGTTTATCTTACCATCACTTAATTCTTTTAAATGATTATAGATAACATCATCATCTACCGACTCTCTATTCCAATTTAAATATGATTTTTTCATATGATTGGCAATAGCATATTCTAAAGCATCCTTTAACTCACCATCTTCCCATTTTACAGCTTCATCTATCATTCTTTTAATATTGTTTCCGTAAAAACGATATTTCGGGAAGTTCTGAGGGTACTCCATTGGTTCTGGGTGTTCCTCTAAAAGTTCTCTGGAAGGCTTAGGAAATGGAGAATCTACATCTAATTTAAAATCGCTTATTATAAATAATTGATCCCATAATTTATGCTGAAAATCTGGAACATCCCTTAAATGAGGGTTCATATTTCCCATTATAGCAATAATAGATTTCGCTACTTTGTTGCGCTCCGCTTCATCTTCAATGGCAACTGTGTGTTCAACCATTTTTTGTAAATGCCGACCATATTCTGGAATGATCAACTTGCTCCTTTCAGAGTTATATTCTAATTCGTACGTCAAAATTGAAATTTATTGGTGATAACTAATTTGGTAGAAATTATACCGATTGCAAAATACTAAATATTATTCAACCTCCCTATGCTGGAAAACAATAAAATAGCATAAAGTAGCTTGTTTTAAGTATTAAAGGGAAATTACTCCCTCTACTTCCTTCCCTACTCGCTTATATTTTGTTATAACGGCATTGGGATCGCTCATTTTTACATTCACAGAAACGCTGGTATATTTACCGTTTTTAGATTCTTTTGTGTTAATAACGGCTCCCATATTGTCAAAAATATCATGAATTTGAACAATTTTTGATTTATTAGTAAGCACAATAAACTTATATAAATATACTGAGGGCCAAGAACTTGTTTCTGCTAGTTGGACTTTTAATTTATCGTAAAATTCTTCTGAGTTTTTGTCTGACTCCATAATTTATTTTCATTCCTTCTTCTGCAAATATACGAGTTATGATTCATTTTTTTTATCGATTGCAAATACCGAAATTTGCCATGTGCAAAATAAAAAAATAGTTATTACCGGAGGTCCCGGTACAGGAAAATCTTCTATTATTAATTATCTGGAATCTCAAGGGCATTTCTGTTTACATGAAATATCCAGACAAATAACTTTAGAAGCTCAACAACAGGGAATAGAACAGTTATTTTTGGAAAAACCGCTGTTATTCAGTGAAAAATTATTGGAAGCAAGAATAAATCAGCATTATGAAGCAGTGCAACTTTCTAAAGAACTTGTATTCTTAGATCGTGGAATTCCAGATGTGGTGGCTTATATGGATTATTTTGGCACATCCTACCCAAAAGAATTTATAGTAGCTTGTAAGAACCACACATATGATAAAATATTTTTGTTACCACCTTGGAAAGAGATCTATACCAGCGATAATGAGCGCTACGAATCTTATGATCAAGCTCTAGAAATTCATGAGAACTTAAAAAATTCTTATCTTACTTATGGTTACGAGCCTATAGAAGTGCCTAAAGGTACTGTTGCCAATAGAAGTAGCTTTATAATGAATTCCTTAGATGGATAATTTTGCAGCAAGCCAAAGACATATTAACTAAGTACTGGGGATATTCTTCTTTTAAATCTTTACAAGAGGATATCATTATTGCTGCGGAAAAAAATCAAGATATTATTGCCCTTCTTCCAACTGGTGGTGGGAAATCTTTATGCTACCAGATCCCTGCATTGCAAAAAGAAGGGATTTGTATAATTGTATCTCCCCTTGTTGCTTTAATTGAAGATCAGGTAATGGCATTGCAAGAAAAAGGGATCAAGGCAATGGCTATTACAGGAGGTATTCCCTATACAGAGTTAGATACTCTTTTGGATAATTGCATTTATGGAAATTACAAGTTCTTGTATCTATCTCCAGAACGTTTACAGCAAGATCTTGTTCGTGAACGTATAAAATTAATGCCTGTAAATTTAATTGCAATAGACGAAGCTCATTGTATTTCGCAATGGGGTCATGATTTTAGGCCAGCATATTTAAATGTTTCTTCATTAAGGGATTTGCATCCAGAAATTCCTATAATGGCAGTAACTGCTACCGCAACAAGTAGAGTTGTTGATGATATAGCCGAACAATTAAAACTGAAGAATCCTGCAATTTTCAAGAACTCCTTGGAGCGAAAGAATATTCGGTTTAATGTGATAGCTTCAGAGGACAAAGAATTTAGAATGCATCAATTATTGCAGGATCGTAGCGAAAGTGCCATTGTATATGTAAGAAGCAGAAATGCGACCTTAGAAATAAGTAGATCATTAATAAAAAACGGATATTCAGCAGCAGCATTTCATGGAGGACTTTCTTCAAAAGAAAAATCCAAACTACTAAATTCTTGGTTAAAAGAAAAAACTAAGATCATGGTAGCTACCAATGCTTTTGGAATGGGGATAGACAAGCCAAATGTGAGACACGTTATTCATTTAAATTTACCGGAAAGCATTGAAAGTTATTTCCAGGAAGCTGGGAGAGCAGGAAGAGATGGCAATCCTTCTGTTGCTACTATAATCACGAATAAGAGTGATATACCAGTTCTAAAAAATCAATTTATAAATTCCCTTCCAGACTTAGCTTTTGCTATTTTAATTTATAAAAAACTCACCTCCTATTTTCAGATAGCTTATGGGGAAGGATTAAATACGGTGCACGATTTTAATTTTGCCGATTTTTGTCATCAATATCAGTTAAACAATACAAAAACATATAATACACTTCAGTTATTGGATAGAATAAGTGTATTAAAATTGTCTCAACAGTTTCAAAAAGCTACTAGTCTTCAATTTATTATTTCTAACAAGCAATTACTTTATTATTTAGAAGAAAATCCGAAGTTTGATCCTGTTATAAAAGCGGTTTTGAGAACCTATGGTGGTATTTTTGATAACAAAGTTCAAATTAATATAGTCTCCGTTTGCAAGAAAGCAGGAGTTTCAGAAAAAGAGGCCCTGTCTATATTAAATAATTTAGATAAAGATAAAATTGTTGATTTTGAACATCAACAAAATGATGCTTCTATAACCTTTTTAGTACCTAGAGAAGATGAGAACAGTATTTATCCATTTTCAGAATACATAAAAAATCAATCAATAAGTAAGCTTAGAAAAATTGAAGCTTTATTAAAGTATGTTGAAAATGACAAAAAATGTAGAAGTCAACAAATACTAAATTACTTTGGAGATGAAAATGCCGTCAAGTGCGGAATCTGCTCGGTATGTATGCCGAAAGAAAAATATCTCAAAAAAGAATTGATTAGAAGTATTTATAATGACGTGATTTCATTATTAACGCTAAAAGACGAAAACTCTAGAACTATCATTAGCACACTCCCATATCAGGAAAAGGCCATTTTAAAAGTGATAGATTTAATGTTGGATAAAGAATTGATTTCTATAACCCCAACTAATACATATAAATTAAAAAATTAATGAGAGATCTAAGAATAGTTTTTATGGGTACTCCAGAATTTGCTGTGACCACCCTAAAATATATAATAGAAGCCAAATATAATGTTGTAGGTGTAATTACCGCACCAGATAGACCTGCAGGTAGAGGAAGAAAATTGCAACAAAGTGCTGTAAAGGAGTTTGCTGTAGCTAATGAGCTTCCTGTATTACAACCTACCAATTTAAAATCTCCAGAATTTTTAGAAGAATTAAAAAGTCTAAAACCAAATCTACAAGTTGTTGTTGCTTTTAGAATGCTCCCTAAAGTAGTTTGGCAATTACCAGAATTTGGGACCTTTAATTTGCATGCTTCTTTATTGCCGCAATATAGAGGTGCTGCCCCAATTAATTGGTCCATTATAAATGGCGACACGCACACGGGAGCATCCACTTTCTTTATAGATGAAAAAATAGACACCGGTGCAATGATTCTTCAAAAGGAAACTCCAATCGAGCTAAAAGATAATGTAGGAAGCCTTCATGATAGATTAATGATCCTTGGAGCAGAACTGGTTATAGATACATTAGATCTCATAAAACATGATAAGGTAACAACAAGCTCACAAAAAGAAAGTGAAGATCTAAAGGATGCTCCTAAATTAACAAAGGAAAATACTCGGATTAACTGGTCTTTAAGCGCTACTTCGCTCTTTGATTTTATAAGAGGTTTAAATCCATATCCTGCTGCGTGGACTGTTATTAAAAATGGAGAACTAGAATTGAATACTAAACTTTATGATGTTGAGGCCTTAATAGAATCTCACGATAAAGATCCAGGAGAAATTGTTCAAGAGGATAATAAATTAAAAGTTGCAGTTAAAGACGGGTATATTTTAGTTAACGAAATACAGTTACCTGGGAAACGAAAAATGAAAACAAAAGAACTTTTAAATGGGTATCAATTTGAAACCGGAGCTAAAGTTCTGTAAAGCCTTATCCACACTGAAATGACTGATTATTGAAAATATTTAGTATATTTATTAACAATAAACCTAAGTTATTAACAAAATCTCGCATTTCCCTTGATATTACTTGCGTGGCTGAGAAATCCACATAAATTTGTAGAGCAAATTAACATAAACGTTTAACCAACAATTAATTTAAAATTGAAATTATGAACAAAACAGATTTAATCGATTCAATGGCTGAACATGCTGGAATTTCTAAAGCAGCAGCTAAAAAAGCATTAGAGTCTTTCTTAGGAAATGTTGAAGGTTCTCTTAAAAAAGGAGATCGCGTTTCTTTAGTAGGATTTGGTTCATGGTCAGTTTCTAAAAGAGCTGCTCGTGAAGGTAGAAACCCACAAACTGGTAACACTATAAAGATTGCTGCTAAAAACGTAGTAAAATTTAAAGCGGGTGCAGATTTACAAAAAGCTGTTAACTAGTTATAGTTTTCTATAAAAGATAAAACTCTCCTTCGGGGGAGTTTTTTTTTTGAATTTATATAACAAATTATTTGAAATTGTTAAATTAATCTTTAGCTTTAATAAAAAGTATAGAATCATGATTGCTTTAAAACCAGAAAAAGGACTTTTATTGGTTGCCGAGCCGACAATTATAGGAGATACATCCTTTAATCGCTCGGTGGTATTGCTAGCAGAACATTCTGAATCTGGTTCTATTGGGTTTATTTTAAACAAGATTCTTGACTTCACCTTAAAAGATTTAATTCCAGATCTTAATAAAAGCTTTAAAATCTACAATGGAGGGCCAGTAGAACAGGATAACCTTTATTTCATTCATAAGATACCAGACCTCATTCCTGATAGTATAGAAATTGCGAACGGTATATATTGGGGCGGAAATTTTGAGGTAGTAAAACAACTTATTCTTGGTGACCTAATTACAGATAAAGAAATACGTTTTTTTCTTGGCTATTCTGGCTGGGATGCAGAACAACTTACCGAAGAGTTAAATTCTAATTCTTGGATAATTACTCAGCACCAAGATGCAAAAGACATTATAGAAAAATCCTATAGATCGTTCTGGAAGGACAAAATGATGGAACTTGGCGGAAACTATGTGTTATGGTCTAATGCTCCCGAAAATCCTAGTTACAACTAGCCTAATCTAGCTTTTACATTCAATTTAGTAAGCACCTCTTTCCCAACAGCATTATTATATTCTTTTTTACGATATTTTGAGATTGGCTGAACTCCAACGATTACATTAGAAATAAATAATTCATCTGCTTTTTGAAGTTCAAAGGGAGAGATACTGGTTTCTTCTATTTCCAGATCCATCATTTTTTTCACAACAGAGAGGATTTGTTTTCTAGAAATCCCATTAAGAGCACCATCTTGTAATGGTGGAGTTTTAATTTTATTTCCATTCACTAAAAAGATATTCCCATTTAGCGCCTCTACTACTTGCTTTTTCTCGTTGATCAAAAGACAATTCTGATAATCATTTTCTTTGGCGAAAATACTTCCCAGTACGTTTACTGCCCTATTGTTGGATTTAATAGTAGAAAGAAGTCCACTAGTTACGTAATGATCTTTAAATAATTCTACTTCATACGGCTCTTCATTTAATAAATAGAAAGGATCGGTAAGGGTTTCTGAAGTAATAATATATTCTATATCTAGAGTATCTGGTCTATAAAATCCGCCAGATTTTCTAAAAACCGTGAATCGAATCCTTGCAGGAGAATTACTAAGTTCATTAGTTTTAAGCAACTGTAAGATCTCTTCCTCTAAAAATTCAGGAGAAAAATTAGCTGGGATTTCCATACGCATAATGCGCATAGAAGACATTAACCTAAAATAATGATCTTCCCAAAAGATGATTTTTCCATTAATAACCCTTAAAGTTTCGAATACAGAATCGCCATATGCCAGTCCTCTATTGAAAACTGAAATAGTTGCATCTTTATCTTCGACTAAATTTCCATTAATATTTATCATAAAAAAGCCCCGTAATAATTATAAAACGGGGCAAAGGTACTATTTAAAATATAAAAATTAGGACGAACCTAAGATCTGTTTTAAGTCTGAAATCATGTTCTCCCAAAGCATCTTTCCTTCTTCTATCTCATCATCTTCAGCAAAATCTGTGATCATGATAGAAACATCTTTGGTAATCTCGTCAACTTGAATTCTGATTTCGAAAAAATATGGAGACTCCTCATCTTCCAACCATCTAAATTTTATGCGTTCACCATTTTTCTTACTTAAAAGCTTTGCTTTTTCTTCAGATTCATTCCAAATGAAGGTAAAAAATTCCCCGCGAGAATTTACATTGTCCGCATACCACTCGCTAAGACCAGAAGGTGTTGAAATATATTGATATAATAACGAAGGGGAAGCTTGTATTGGAAATTCCATTTCGTACTTAACTTTATCTTCCATGCTTTTTTAATTAGATTTTGAGCAATATATATATTAATTGCTAACCTTGAAAGAAAACAAATTAAAAGTTTCGTAAAATAAAACTTGCGCTAAAACAAATAGTTTTTATATTTGCAGCCGCAAACTTTGAGGTTGTAACGCCCATTATTATTAGCGGTTGTTCTAATCTATTTGTTTGCAATTGAATACAAAATTTGGCGAGGTAGCTCAGTTGGTTAGAGCGTTGGATTCATAACCCAGAGGTCACGAGTTCAAATCTCGTTCTCGCTACTTAAACCGATCAGAAATCATATTCTGATCGGTTTTTTTATTCTCATAATTTTCTTTCCTGTTTTTAAGTTATATCTTAATACTTAATTTCCTGATTCTTCAGGTTTTAATCTATTTTTTGATGCAGCATATCGTTATTCTTACCGGTGCAGGAATTAGTGCAGAAAGTGGGCTTAAGACCTTTCGTGACTCTAATGGTCTTTGGGAAGGACATGATATCATGGAAGTTGCTTCTCCCGAAGGTTGGGATAGAAATACAGAGAAAGTATTGGATTTCTACAATCAGCGTAGAAAGCAATTATTACAAGTAGCTCCAAATGAGGCCCACAAAGCCT
>JAGXIK010000106.1 GCA_024635715.1 Gillisia sp. | reverse complement strand
TTTGAGGGATCACCGCAGGTAATCCTTCGTGGTATCTTAAGAATGAAAAGCTCATCGAAAGCGCGGCTTTTTGTTTGCATAAGATTCGAGCTTGCTCGTAAATGATTTTTCTCCCATTCTATTTTCAAAGCGGAGCTTTGATGGATCACCGCAGGTAATCCTTCGTGGTATCTTAAGAATGAAAAGCTCATCGAAAACGCGGCTTTTTGTTTGCATAAGATTCGAGCTTGCTCGTAAATGATTTTTCTCCCATTCTATTTTCAAAGCGGAGCTTTGAGGGATCATCGCAGGTAATCCTTCGCGTTCACTTTAAGAATCCGTAAAACGCAATATATAAGCCTTTTACGGATTTTTTAGTTGTATTTGTACCGCCCAAAATTTTCGACGTTCCAGTTGTTGTTTTATTTAAAGATTTTAAATTAATGATTTTCACTTACTTACTAATTAAATAAAACTTCAACTTAAAATTATAGATTACAGTTTAGAATGGGAAGGGGTTAGGTGTTTGGAGTTTCGATGAGTTTATATGGTGCATGATTGTTATAGAGTTCACCCACTTATTTGATTTTTACTAGAGCTCGGGAATATTACTTTTGACTGAATTACTTCCATTATATTAATAAAGATGGAGGTGATAATTTCTTATTCATTTTTATTTGCCAAATTCAATTTTCCGCTTAAATTTGTAACCAATGTATAAGGTTTAACAACTTGGTTATGAAAGAATATTTATCCCTAGCGGAAACAGCAGAAATTATTGGTAAAAGTAAAGAAACTCTAAGACGTTGGGATAATGAGGGAATTTTAAATGCAGTTCGAGAACCTGTTTCCAACTATCGAGTCTATCGTAAAGATGATGTTCAGACTTTGTTGGGAAAATTATTTGAAGAAGAAACAGAAGATAGTGTTTCAAACTATCTTGAACCTAATCAAGAATACTCTGTATTAGAGTTATTTGCTGGAGCTGGAGGTTTAGCTGTGGGAATGGAAAAGGCAGGATTGAAATGTGTTGCCTTAAACGAAATTGATAAATGGGCTTGTAAAACACTTAGAAATAATAGACCAAATTGGAATGTTTTGGAAGGTGATATTAAAAATTTTAATTTCTCAGAATATAAAGATTCAGTTGATGTAGTTACAGGTGGATTTCCTTGTCAAGCTTTTAGTTATGCAGGTAAAAAATTAGGATTAAATGATGCAAGAGGAACATTATTTTATGAATTTGCAAGAGTGGTTAGTGAAGTAAATCCTCCAATTTGTATAGGTGAAAATGTTCGAGGATTGTTAAGTCATGAGAAGGGAAAAACTCTTGAAGGAATGATTTCAATTCTTGATGAAATAGGGTACAATGTTGTTCCAGTTGAAGTACTAAAGGCTATTAATTATAGAGTTCCTCAAAAAAGAGAGAGACTAATATTAGTTGGCATTAGAAAGGATATTGATATAAAATATGAATACCCTAAGAAACATAACAAAATTTATAATTTAAAAGAAGCTTTAAAAAAGGGTGAATTATTTGAAAAAGATGTTCCAAAATCTGATGGAGCCAAATATCCTGAGTATAAAAAAATGGTGCTTGATTTAATCCCACAGAAAGGTTATTGGAGGGATCTGCCAATAGATTTACAAAAAGAGTATATGGGAGGAAGTTTTTACTTAGGTGGAGGAAAAACAGGTATGGCTCGAAGGATTGGTTGGGATGAACCTTGTTTAACTCTTACTTGTAGCCCAGCTCAAAAACAAACCGAAAGATGTCATCCTGATGAAACACGTCCTTTCACAGTAAGGGAGTATGCAAGAATTCAGACTTTTCCTGATAATTGGGAATTTATTGGATCAACCGCTCAACAATATAAACAAATCGGAAATGCTGTTCCGGTAAATTTGGGTCAGGAATTGGGCTATTCAATTATAAAGTTTTTAAACCGGTATTACGAAATGAAATAAAAAATGTTAGATTTGGAATAAATTTTTTATGCCTGTATCTAGAGATGATGTTTTTCGAATATCAAGACAAACTGTAATAGACAGTATTACTAATTTTATCCAAAATAGAGAAAATAGAATAGCTAACTTTCAAATACTTGATTTAATTATACCTACGGAAAGAAGAATTCGCTCTATAGTTGGCGGTATGGAAACGTCTTTAGGAACGACTTTATGGGAACCATTGGCAAAAAATCTTTCAAGATTGAATGATTTTGAGGTTATAGAAATGGATTTAATGGCACCAGCAAATATGCCTGGAAATCTTCAAAATACGCTACAAATAGTTATTGAGGGGCGTTTAAGTAGAAATGGTCTTTATACAGCACAATATTGTCAAGATAGAATTAAAGAAGTTTGTCAAGGTTTTCTTCAGCAACCAATTAATGAATTTATTCCCCCTCCAAGAGGTTTTGGTGTAGATATATGGCTTAAAAAGGATGGTGTGAATTATTTTTTCGATACAAAAACTGTTCAATCTAATGTTGGAGGTTATACAAAGTGCTTTAATCAAATTCTAAATTGGTATTCTTATTTTTATTCTCAATTTCCTGAAGAGCAGGCCTCAGCAAGAATAGTATTTCCTTATAATCCCTATGGAGATCAAGATTTTTGGGCTAAAACCATTGGAAGAGGTTGGCCAATGGAACCGAATAGTGAAGGTTGGGTTCAAGATCAATTTTGGGATTTTTGTTCAGGAGTTGAAAATACTTATGATATTATTTATGAATCGTTTAATTCAATTTCAGAAACTGGAGATTTAGAAGAAATCATTCAAGAAATTTTCTATGGTAATCGTGGTGAATGACCGCCAACGGTCTTGGTTAAGGCAAGTAGCGTGGAGTAGGGACGCGAACTTGTCGGCTTTGTTGTTTTGTTACTTGGTCTCTAAAATAGCACTTTTCACCCTATTGCCCGCTATTGTGGCTTAACCGATGTTGTGGATAGTTTTTTTCTCTGATAATAAATAGAAATTATTGCTATTGTTATAATCATGGCAATGATAGAAAAAATAGAGCCTTCAAATCCGAAATTCCCTCCGTTCAATAGCGTTTTTTCTTTCATACTAAATTCGACAACTGAATAAATATCTTTACCACTAACGTTAAACCCTAAAACTGTTTGAAAGAAATTCCAACTAAAGTGAAGAGCAATTGGGAACCAAAGATTTTTGGTATGTATATAAGTAATGCCTAAGAATATCCCGGCTATAAAAATACTCACTAAGCCAAATAGATCAATATTGGGATTAAATCCATGCATTAAAGAAAATAAACTTGATGATAATATCAGAGCAAAATATTTATTAAAAGAGAGCATTAGATTTCTCAATATATATCCTCTGAATAGAACTTCTTCTGTGATGGATACAGCAAGAAATAAAAGCATAGAATATATTAACTCTTCAAAGTTAAATAGTGTTTTTTGAAAATTAATTTCATCTAGAAATTGTAATAATACAAAACCACTAATCATTATTACTGCTCCAATGAGAAAGCCAAGATAAAATTCGTTTAATCTGTTTTTTGTATGAAAGCCTAACTCAATGAAATTTTCTTTATCTATATATTTCATAAATATCCAAACAACAAGACTAGTTCCTAATAATGAGAAAAAAGATATTATTAAGGTTTGTTCTGAAGATTTCTGAAAATTTAAATTGTTAAAGTCAACACCTGAAATCGCACCTCCGATTAACTGGAATATCCCAACAATCAATAAATATGGAATTATCATGGTTAATATTCTTTGCCATCCTTTAACCTTAATTTCTTTTCTCATTCTTAAAAATTATCCACAACTAGTTATATCAATACGAAAAAATGCCTTCCTCCTATCCAAGCTCGGGAAAAAAAAGTTAAAGGCATTAATAATTTATTGAATTCTAATAAGGTAGGGCACCTAGAATTTTCTATTCACAAACCTAGCTTATTTCTTTTAAAGAAATTGCGGGATCCCTCACCTGAATGTTAATAATTGTCAACAATGCTTTAACATTCCAAAAGAAACTGCTGTTTCCAGTGAATTGGTCACCAATTTTAGGGAAAAAATGAATTTATTAAAAACAGGAGTCCGGCGAGAATTGCTGTGTTTCAAATCCTCTAACTCTTATGGGTATAGAAAGAAAAGTGCAAGATCAGAGTTTTACTCCAGTGAGCCTTGTTAGTTTGAATTTCATGAATTGTTGTATAGTCTTATGTTCTCACATTTTATTCGCCCTATTCTTGAAATATTTAAATTTTTATACTTTTTTCGAAAAGTTGAATTGCTATACCAATTTTCAATTCAATCAAGCTATTTGCTATTGCTTTAATCCTTTTATTGTTTCTTTAAATTCTTTCAGTTTCAATGCATCTCCATTAATTTCATAAGATCTGGAATTTTTTAAAAGAGCAGTAATTCCGCCAATTGCAACTCCTATAGGTGCGCCTAAAAACACTCCAAGCGCAGCACCTTCAGCAGCTGTATATCCTAAGAATTCATCCGGATCTGCTGTGGCTATTCCTAAGATCGCCATAAAAGCTCCGCCGGATACCCCTCCTATAAGTATATTATTTCCTCCGGAATGTTTAGTTTTAATAAAACCGATACTTCTGGCAGCAATTTTAATTGGTTCTCTTTTCCCTTTGAGTTGAAGTAAGGTGTCTGAAATTGAAAGGATATTTCCTTTACTGATTTTTTTACCTTGTAAATCATATACCCGTACAAAGACATTAGCTTTTTCAGCTCTTTCTTGAGCAGAAATACTAATGCTTAATAACAATGCAATTGCAAAAAATAAATTTTTCATAATATTATATTGTTAGTTCAACATTATACAACAGGTTTTAATAATTCATTTACATACTTGCATCCCGAAATAATTCAGGATTAAAAAAACAATAAAATAGGGATAGTTATAAAATTAAAATTAGGGTGTGGGGCCACCGGGGATTTTCTTAATCAAATTTAACTTATTTATTTGAAAGAAGTTACAGGTAACCTAAGCTAAATGCGAATGATTACCCACAATGCCTTCATGTTTAAAACAGCATTATTCACTGGAAACCCCACTATTAGTAGATAAGAGATGTTGTAACACCTTATTTATTTATGAGTTGTTAGTTTTTAATATAGGTTATACCCTATAAATTGTAGGTTTGTTTGAATTTACATTTAAAACTATAATCTTATAGTTGCTGTAGACCAATAGCTTGTTTTATGAAGAAAAAAGAAAATGGAAATAAAAAAAATAAAGAAGCCCTGGCCAACTAAAGAGGCTATGGAACAGGTTTATGAAATGAATCTTTGGGGTAGCAACAATTCTAAGTTTTATTCAGGTGCAGGATCTCACGATCCTGAGATTGTAAATCCGTATATAGCTGTTATAAAATCATTTTTGACATCTTTTGAAATTCCTCTTAGAGTATGTGATTTAGGTTGTGGAGATTTTAATGTAGGAAAAGAACTTTTTAAGTATTCCAAGAAGTATGTTGCGGTAGATATAGTGACAAACCTTATCGAATATAATAAAGAAAAATTCAAGGATGAAAAATTAGAATTCCATTGTTTGGATATCGCAGTAGATGATCTGCCTGCCGGGGATTGTGTAATTTTAAGACAAGTACTGCAACATTTATCAAATGCTGAAGTACAAAGCCTAGTGAGCAAATTGACTGAATATAAATATGTTATTTTAACTGAACATTTACCGGAAGGAGATTTTTTACCCAATAAAGAGATAATCTCAGGACAAGGAATTAGACTAAAAAAACGAAGTGGTATAAACTTATTAGCTGCACCATTTAATTTAAAGGTAAAGGAAGAAAAACAATTATTGTCTGTTATTTTAAAGGATAGTAAAGGTGTTATAGTAACTACCTTATATAAGCTCTTTTAAATTACAATTACCTATTCTCTAAGGTATATTAAATACTTTACAAAGATTTCGGATAAACCATATAGCTGTTGTAGGTGCGCATCCCGAAATCTATCGGGAATTTCGGCTTAGTTGTTTGTTACTGGGTCTCTAAAATATTGCTTTTTACTAGAATGCGCGCTATTGGCGATAACGGATGTTGTTTGCTGGTATTTAATTATAAACTATCAAATGTTCTTTGTCTTTCTATTAGTATTTTCAAATTCTTTTATGGAACCACCTAATATAAAAATCAGTAAGTCTTTTGTAAAACGGCTTTAATTGTCACCAACAGGGATTCAAGGGTTTGTTGGTTAGATTTTTAAAAGCGCTTGATCAAAATCAGCAATAATATCTTCTATATTTTCTATTCCCACCGCACAGCGTATTAAGGTTTCAGAAATACCTAACTGTTTTCGTTCTTCTTCTGTGGCTTCAACATGACTTGTTACTTTTGGTGGGCCTATAAGTGTACTTACTGAACCTAAACTTGCTGCTAAATGAGCCAGCTCCAAACTATTCAAGAATACTTTCACTTTGTCGAAATCTCCTTTAACAGAAAATGATAATACACCTCCGAATCCTGTCATTTGCCCTGATGCAATTTTGTGTCCGGGGTGTGATTCCAGTCCTGGATAAAAAACCTGTTCAATTTTTTTATGTCTTTCCAAATATTCAGCCAACTTCATGGCATTTTCATTTTGTCTCAAAACCCTTAATTCCAGTGTTTGAATTCCCCTCAATAACATGTAAGCAGTATTTGCATGCAAACTGGCACCGTTGATTTCCCGATAATGAAATATTTGTTGTATTAAATCTTTTTTACCGCAAGCTACTCCTCCCATGGCATCGGAATGGCCTCCCAGATATTTTGTAGCGCTATGTAAAACAATATCAGCGCCAAGCTCCAGAGGCTGTTGATTGATTGGCGAAGCAAATGTATTGTCTACAACAACCAATGCCCCAACTTCGTGGGCAGCCTTAATGAGCCTTTTTAGATCCAGTATTTTTAAGGTGGGATTTGTAGGTGTTTCCAGGTATAGCATTTTACAGCCTTTTTTTACTTCTGCTTCAATTTCCTCATGATTTGTGGTTTCACAGAGGCTTACCTCAATTCCATTTTTAGGAAGAAACTCTAAAAACACAATACTCGTTCCACCATAAGTGTCTTTGATAGATACAACGCGATCGCCTTGGGATAAAAAAGTTGACAAGGTGTTGCTTATTGCGGCCATACCTGTTGAAAAGCTAGTAGCTGCTTCGGCATTTTCAAGAACTCTTACTTTTTCTTCGAAAACTGCTACCGTTGGATTGGTGTTTCTACTATAAATATGCCCTTCTTTTTTCCCAATGGCTACATCAAACCAATCATCTACATTGTCATATCCAAATGTTACACTATTTACGATAGGTACCTGGGTCGCTCCTTGATAAAACAATTCGCTTTGTCCTCCCCATACGGCTTTAGTTCCTTGCTTCTTATTGTTCATTTTGCTATTTTTCATATTTTCAATTTTAATGCGTCAATATTTTTTTAATTATTCCTTTAAACATGTTCATTCCCGTTTCTATGATTTCATCAGGGAAGTCATAGTTGGCTTGATGCAGCGCAGGGGATTCTAACCCGGCTCCAATGCCAAACATAGCTGCCTTATATTTTTCAGAAAACCAGCCAAAATCTTCTCCAAATTTAAAAGGGATAATTTTATGGATGATATCATAATTGTGCGTTTTTGCTGTCTCTGTAATAACTTGGTTACAGAATCCGTCATTAACTACGGCAGGAAAATAATCAAACCATTCTGTTGTGTGTGGTAATTTATGTTTTGGGCAAACTTCTAATAGAATCCTGTCAACGTCCTTCTTTAGCTCTTCCATTTTCTCTATACTTTTGGTTCTTAAGGTGTAATGTATCTCGCCAAACCCGGCAGAAATGCCATAAGATTTCACTCCCATGCTGGAATAAATAGGTACACATAGCCTAAAATCTTCTTTCGCAGCGTCATTATTATTTAACCTATTAAATTTTTGTATCAGCTCAGCAATGCACAATGCCGGATTCACACCATATTCAGGTTCAGCAGAATGCGACTCTTTCCCTTTCAGTTGGATAGCAACACTCTGCACAGTAGAAGAAAAATTACCCGTAATGGTTATAATAGAATGAATTGGATGACCGGGAACATTATGCAATGCAAATATATAATCCGGTTTTAATTCACTAAACCTATTATCGCTTAAAACATTGGGTGCACCGGCACCTGTTTCTTCAGCCGGTTGAAAAAGCAATATCACTTTTCCATTCTTAAAATCCTGCTCTTTTAACCAAAAGGCCAGTCCGGCCACAATAACCATATGACCATCGTGGCCACATTTGTGGGATATGCCTTTGATAAGAGAACGATGCTCAAAATTATTTACTTCTTCTATAGGAAGCGCATCCAATTCGCAGCGAATTACAATAGTTGGACCGCTATTCGAAAATGTATGAATAACTGCTAAGCCATTTCCCCCAATATTTTCAATGATTTTGGCATTGTTATATTTTTGTATGAATTTCTTAATCCGTCCTGCCGCTTTTGTCTCTTGCCCCGACAGTTCAGGATATCTATGTAATTCTTTTCTGAGCAATTTTAGTTTTTCGAGAGTCATCTATTTTACTTTTTTTGCAGCCTGTCTTAAATTGTTTACAAGGTTGATGTGTGTGGTTAGTTTCCAAATAAGCACGTGCCAAAGCAATTAATTATACCCGTTATTGTGTTTAGTTACCCAACCGATAGCATCCGTTTTATATTCATTTGGAAGAATGTGTCCTGAATCAAAATATTTCAACTCTTTTTCTGCTATTGGAATATTCTTGATAAAAGTAGAGACCTCTTCCGCTGTATAAAAGAAATCTTTATTTCCCATTATAACAGGAGCCATATTAGCAGACCAACCCAGATAGTTGCTGTCTAAGGCCTCCATAAGATCGTCTATATCTTCTTTGGAATAAAAATTATTATCGGAATCACCCGCACCTACGTGATCAAAGAGAATAATCGTATAGTCTTTTTCACAAGTGGGGGAGACATAGCGCCACATATGCTGGTCGCAAGCATATCCATGAGAAAATAGCATAGGCTGAGTTCCACTGCCAAGTACCTTAACATTGTTTCTTGATAGCACGGAAATTTTTTGTGTCGAACTCATTTTAAAATTTATTTTGGATAAATTTATGACAAGTCTAAGTGGTTCTTTAATAACCTTGTACGATAATCACATTATTTTATAAAATATGAATATAACTATTATTATCAGATTTACGGATATTTAAAGATCTCATAGACTAAGATTTCAACTTTACTAGCAAATGTTTTATGGAAATGGAGAAAAACCATTCTTAACCATTGTTAAGTTTTATTTCATTAAGAAATGATTAAACACATCCAATGATCATCCCTTTAGATTTTACCTGATTTAAAATATTAAAAGCAATAAATTTTCTTTTTTTTATCCACTATTTCTAATTGTTCGATTGCAAAATATTCAACGCATCTCCATTCCACTAAGTGAGAGGTATTCCTATGTTTGTCTTTAATTATTTTATTGAATGAATTTTAAAAAAAATGATCTGGTAAAATGGATTATCTTTTTACCTTCATCGAAAATATGTTATTTTCAATTTTTAAAATTACAATTCCAATCTGTAGCCCTATTTATTTATGATTCAAATAGATCAATTCATTGCCGATTTTGCCTCTTTTGTATGGGGACTTCCTCTTTTAATTTTACTAATTGGTGGTGGTTTTTATCTCCTTGTTATTTCAAAATTTCTCCCTTTTAGATATTTAGGACATGCGTTGCAAGTATTGAGAGGGAAATATGATAATCCAGATGACCCTGGAGAAATAAGTCATTTTCAGGCCTTATCTACCGCATTATCAGCTACTGTGGGAATGGGTAATATTGCCGGAGTTGCTGTGGCGATTGCCATTGGTGGGCCTGGCGCCATTTTTTGGATGTGGGTTAGTGCTATTATTGGGATGGCTACAAAATTCTTTACTAATAGTTTAGCGGTCATGTATCGTGGGAAAGATTCTGATGGGAATATCCAGGGAGGTCCTATGTATTTTATAATGGAAGGATTAGGTAAGAAATGGAAAGCTTTGGCTGTGATGTTTAGTGTTGCTGGATTGGTAGGAGCGCTTCCCGTTTTTAATGTGAATCAGTTAACTCAGGCTATCAATTTTATTCTGCTGGAACCAAATGGAGTAGAGGTAGGTTTCGAGTCAAATCTAATAATAGGACTGGTACTGGTTGCCATTACATCTATAGTGATCTTTGGAGGTCTTTCAAGGATAAGTAAAACGGTTTCCAAATTAGTGCCTTTAATGGTGGTGATGTATTTCGTTTCGGTACTTATTATTTTATTCGTGAATTCAGATCAGGTGCCATATTATTTAGGCTTGATATTTACCGATGCTTTTGCTGCAAATAATTTCACAGGAGATTCATTTTTAGGAGGAGTTTTAGGCGGACTTATAATTTTAGGGATTAGAAGAGGAGCATTTTCTAACGAAGCCGGTATCGGGACAGCACCTATGGCTCACGGAGCTGCTAAGACGAACGAACCAATTAGAGAAGGTTTGGTTGCTATGTTAGGGCCTGCCATAGATACTTTGGTGGTTTGTACGTTAACCGCCTTAGCTATTTTAGTAACTGGTGTTTGGGAAACTTCAGAGCAAAACGGAGTAAGCTTAACTGCTGCTGCTTTTAACGATGCCATGCCTTTTTACGGAAATTATATATTGTTAATCTGTATTGCATTTTTTAGTATTTCCTCCTTATTTTCCTATTCCTACTACGGAACAAAATGTCTTTCTTTTTTAATGGGAGCAGATAAGAAGCATTATTACAACTATTTCTATATACTTAGTATTCTGATGGGTGCAACCACTACTTTAAGTATGATGATCAATTTAATTGACGGCTTCTTTGCATTGATGGCGATTCCAACAATGATCTCCACATTGATCCTTGCTCCAAAAGTTTTAAAAGCAGCTAAAGATTATTTCCGAAGAATGGATCTTAAAAAGAAAGAGGAAGCATTAGAAAC
>JAGXIK010000105.1 GCA_024635715.1 Gillisia sp. | reverse complement strand
TAATTACTTGGACTGCATTCTATTATTTTTATTTCTATTACGGAGATAAGATCGGGAGCGTCATGTAATTAAAATTATAAATTATATAAAGAGGTCCTGATTTAATCTAAATCAGGACCTCTTTTTTTTTGGAAAATTTAAAAATGGAAAAAATAATAGGAATTCAAGGGGTACAAGGCTCTTTTCATCATTTGGTTGCCCAGGAATATTTTGGAACCAATGTGAAGGTGCTAGAATGTATGTCTTTTCATGAGTTGGTGCATTCCCTTGTTGCCGGGGATTGTCATGAAATCGTGATGGCTATAGAGAATTCTATTGCAGGATCCATTTTACCAAATTATGCGCTTATAGATGAGCATGAGCTAAAGGTGGTAGGTGAACATTATATTCCTATTAATATGAATTTGATGGCATTACCGGGTCAAGATATCTCTGGGATAAAAAAGGTGTATTCGCATCCTATGGCTTTACTTCAGTGTAAAGAATTCTTTAAAAAATATCCGCATATAAAACTGATAGAGGATACAGATACAGCTGAAGTAGCTAGAAGAATCTCAGAAAAACAATCTAAGGGAACTGGAGCAGTGGCTAGTAAAATGGCAGCTGAATTATTTGGTTTAGAAATTCTTGCTGAAGCCATCCACACTAAAAAAAGTAACGCTACCAGATTCTTAATTGTAAGCAATATAAAAAAAGAGCCTAATGGAATAAAGATAGATAAGGCTTCTTTGAAATTTGAATTAGAAAGCAGAAGGGGAAGTCTTGTATCTGTCTTAAATATTATACGAGATTATAATTTGGACATGACTAAAATACAGTCTATGCCAATAATTGAAACCCCATGGAAATATTCATTTTTTGTCGATTTGATTTTCGAGGATTATTCAGAATTCCAAAAGGCCATGGAAATCATAGAAGTGATGACAGAGCATTTAAAAATTTTAGGCACCTACAAAAATAATTTATAATGATCCAAGCAGAACGATTGAACGAGGTTCAGGAATATTATTTTTCTTCAAAATTGAGGGAAGTAAGAGCATTAGAGGCTTCTGGAAAACCTATTATTAATTTAGGGATTGGGAGCCCGGATCTTCCTCCACCTGTGGAAGTGATAAAAGGTTTAAATAATGCCTTAACGAATACGATAGCCCATCAATACCAACCCTACAAGGGAACGGCGGATTTTAGAAATGCAATAAAAGAATTTTATAGAACTCATTACTCGGTTTCTCTAGATGTAGAAAAAGAGATTCTTCCTCTAATGGGGAGTAAAGAAGGGATTTTACATATTTCTATGGCTTTTCTTAATGAGGGAGACCAGGTTTTAATACCCAATCCGGGATATCCTACCTATTCTTCGGTTACTAAACTAGTTGGAGCAGAACCAGTGTATTATGATCTGGATGAAAAAGGTCATTGGTTACCCAATTTAGAAAGTTTAAAGAAGACCGATCTTAGTAAAGTGAAATTGATGTGGGTAAACTATCCGCATATGCCAACCGGCGCTTCAGCAACAAAAAAGGTGTTTCAAGATCTTGTTGCATTTGCAAAGAAGTATCATATTCTGATTATAAATGACAATCCATACAGCTTCATTCTCAACGATCATCCTATTAGTATTCTGGAAGCAGAAGGGGCTAAAGATGTAGCACTGGAATTAAATTCGCTTAGTAAAAGTTTCAATATGGCCGGATGGCGAATAGGAATGGTTTGTGGAAATGAGGAAAATTTGAATTCCATTTTAAAGGTGAAGTCCAATATGGATAGCGGAATGTTTTTCCCTTTACAAGTAGGAGCATCCATAGCATTGCGATTACCCAAAAAATGGTTTAACGAATTAAATACTGTTTATAGAACACGAAAGAAATTGGTATTGGAACTAGTTTCAAAATTAAACTGTGTGCCAGAAAAGGATCAAACCGGGATGTTTGTATGGGCAAAGGTGCCCTTAGATACGACATCGGAATTATTTGTAGATCATTTATTACATACTTATGATCTATTTGCAACTCCTGGTTTCATTTTTGGCGATCAAGGAGAAGGTTATATACGATTCTCACTTTGTACTACAGAAGAGAAAATTAAGGAAGCAATTAATAGAATTAAAATATGAGAGTACATATTATAGGTGTTGGCCTCATAGGCGGATCGTTCGCGGTGGATATTAGAAATGCGTTTTCTGATGTGCAGTTGGTTGGTATAGATAATAATCCAGATCATCTTAAACAAGCATTATCCTTGGGGATCATTGATGAAGTAGAAGAATTAAACGATGTTAAAACTTCAGACATGGTAATAGTAGCTGTGCCAGTAGATGTAAGTATTGCGCTTATTAAACAGGTGTTGGATATCATAGAAGACCATGCCTTGGTAATAGATACCGGTTCTACTAAAGGGAAGCTGTGCGAGGCTTTAAGCAGTCATCCAAACCGTCGGAATTTCTTGGCAGCGCATCCAATCTCCGGAACAGAGTTTTCTGGACCGCAAGCAGCAATAAAAGATCTTTACAGAAATAAAACAAATATTATATGTGAAGTAGAGAAAACCGCATTCAAATTGCAGGAAAGAGCTCTAGAGCTTTTCCAAAAATTAGGAATGAGAATATGTTATATGGACCCAAAATCTCATGACAGGCATATTGCATATGTTTCACATTTATCACATATAAGTTCCTTTATGCTTGGTAAAACAGTATTGGAAAAAGAAAAAGACGAACGCAATATTTTTGATCTTGCAGGCAGTGGTTTTGCTTCTACTGTTAGACTCGCCAAAAGTTCTCCTGCCATGTGGTCTCCCATTTTTGAGCAAAATAAGGAAAATGTTGTGGAGATTTTAAAGGAATATATTCAGAATCTTAACATGTTTAAAGATTTACTGGAGAACAACGATTTTGAAGGGATCTTTAATGAAATGGAGAAAACAAATCATATCAAATCTATATTAAACGGAATCATTTAAAAGAATTAATTAAACAATAGGTAACAATGGAAAATAAAAAAGAACTTAGAACATGGTTAGATAAATTTAGCCTTGATCATCCGCTAGTAATTGCAGGACCATGCAGCGCAGAGACCGAAGAACAGTTAGTGAAGATCGCTAAACAATTAAAAGATAGTGATGTTAGTGTGTTACGTGCCGGCTTATGGAAACCAAGAACCCGCCCGGGGAATTTTGAAGGTGTGGGAGCATTAGGTTTAAAATGGATGCAAACAGCAAAAGAAGAAACAGGCTTGCTTACAACTACAGAGGTAGCAAATGCAAATCATGTGGAACTAGCTTTAAAAAACGATGTAGATATTTTATGGATAGGAGCCAGAACCACGGTTTCACCATTTATAGTTCAGGAAATTGCTGAAGCTTTACGTGGAACCGACAAAACAGTACTTGTTAAAAATCCGGTAAATCCAGATCTTTCTCTTTGGCTAGGAGCAGTAGAGCGTTTTTACACTGCAGATGTGAAGAATTTAGGGGTCATACACAGAGGGTTTTCTGCTTATGAAAAAACCAAATATAGAAACAATCCAGAATGGCAAATTCCTATAGATTTACAGAATAGATTTCCGGATCTGCCACTTATCTTGGATCCTTCTCACATTGCAGGAAGACGGGATATTATATTTGATCTTTGCCAAACAGCCTTGGATTTGAATTATGATGGATTGATGGTTGAAACCCATCATGATCCAGATAATGCATGGAGTGATGCGGCACAACAGATCACGCCTGCAACATTAGTTCAGATCATGAAAGATCTTAAAATTAGAAAGGAGATCTCAGAAAGTGAAGAATTTGTAAACAGCTTAAAGAATTTACGAGCAAAAATTGATATTGCAGATCACCAATTATTAGAGGTGCTTTCAAAAAGGATGAAAATAGCCGATGACATAGGTAAAATTAAAAAATCTCAAAACGTTGCGATACTTCAAACTTCCAGATGGAATGAAATTCTAGGTAAAATGATTTGGGAAGGAGAACAACAGGGTTTAAGTGAAGAATTTGTTTTGAAAATGTTCAAGGCTATTCATCAGGAATCTATAAATCATCAGAAAAAAGTAATTAGCGAATAAGCTTGGGATTTTGCACCTTTGTAGTATGACAGGAATTGTATATAAATCTACTGGGAGTTGGTACCATGTTAAGGCTGAAAGCGGTGTTTTTTACCGCTGTAGGATAAAGGGGAAATTCCGCATGCAAGGAATTAAAAGTACCAATCCTGTAGCGGTAGGAGATAAGGTGCAATTTGAATTGGAAGAAACTGGAGACGACACTTTTGGAGTTATAAATACTATAGAGGAACGGGATAATTATATTATTCGGAAATCTGTAAACCTCTCTAAGCAGACTCATATTATCGCTTCTAATATAGATGTAGCATTTTTATTGATAACCTTAAATAATCCTCCAACATTTACCACTTTTATAGATAGATTTCTGGTAACTGCGGAAGCCTATCATATAAAAACAGTGCTATTGTTCAATAAGATAGATGTTTACAATGAAAAGGAGCTCGGGGAAATTAAATACCTAGCAGCCTTATATCGAGAAGTGGGGTATGAATGTATAGGGATTTCAGCAAAGACTGGAAAGAATTTAGATAAGGTGAAGGAGATGATGATTGGGAAGACCAGTATGTTCTCCGGGCATAGTGGTACTGGAAAATCTACACTTATCAATGCTCTCGAGCCTAGCTTAGATCTAAAGACTTCTAAAATAAGTGCTCAGCATAAACAAGGCCAACATACTACCACTTTTGCAGAAATGTACGATCTTAATTTTGATGCCAGAATAATAGATACTCCTGGAATTAAGGGTTTTGGGGTCGTGGAGATGGAAAAAGAGGAATTAGGAAACTATTTCCCGGAATTCTTTGCTGTGAAACAAGAATGTAAATTCAATAATTGTTTGCATAAAGATGAGCCTCATTGTGCAGTTAAAGACGGTTTGGAAGATGGAGAAATTGCTTGGTCCAGATATAAGAGTTATTTGCAGATCATAGAAGGGGAAGATGAGCAACAATATAGAATGGATGATTTTCCGGAAGAACAATGAGAATAGTCGTACAAAGAGTTTCGGAAGCATCGGTTAGCATTGACGGAAAAGTTAATGGTAAAATTGGTAAAGGAGTTTTATTACTTATTGGTATAGAGGATGATGATTCTAAAGAAGATATTTCCTGGCTGGTTAATAAGATCTTGAAAATGCGAATTTTTAATGATGACGCTGGGGTTATGAATTGCTCTTTACAAGATATAAATGCTGAAGTTTTAGTTATAAGTCAGTTTACCTTGCATGCAAGCACAAAAAAAGGGAACAGACCAAGTTATTTAAAGGCTGCCAAGCCGGATATAGCTGTTCCGCTCTACGAGAATTTTATCTTAGAGATTGAAGGTCAGTTAGATAAAAAAGTGGAGTCCGGAATTTTTGGTGCAGATATGAAAGTTGCACTCATAAATGATGGTCCCGTTACCATTATAATAGATTCAAAAAGCAAGGAATAATGAATATTGAGAATTCACAAAAAGCTGTAGATACTTGGATCCAAGAACATGGGGTTCGCTATTTTAATGAACTCACCAATATGGCTCAGCTTACAGAGGAAGTGGGAGAAGTTGCTCGTATTATAGCTCGGCGTTATGGGGAGCAAAGCGAGAAGGAGAGCGATAAAAATAAAGATCTGGGAGAAGAACTGGCAGATGTGATGTTTGTAGTTTTGTGTCTAGCAAATCAAACAGGGATCAACCTTCAGGAAGCTTTCGATAAGAAATTAGATCTCAAAACGAAGCGTGACCATGATAGGCATCATAATAATGATAAATTAAAATAAATGAACTTTAAAAAAACTATTCAAACAAAAGGTTTCTGGAAATCTGTTGCCGGAATGGGAATATCATTTATCCTGGTCTATCATATTATTACCATGCTTTTCACTTTTGGAGGCTTTGATTTTAGTGGTTATTTCGAATTGAATTTATCTGAAGAAAGGTGGATGCGATTTGTATTGGGATCACTTTTTTCAGGATTTTTATATGGCTTCATCATCACTTTCGGACAATTTTCTATAAAGCAAAAAAAGGAAGAAAGAGAGTATTAAATACTTTGTATTCTTTCCTAATTAATCTATTTTCATCTCAAGTTGTATGAATATCCAGTTAAGTCATCCAGGTACTAATCTCTTTGGAGAAATTCAAATTACAGGTTCCAAGAGTGAATCTAACCGAGCCTTGATCTTGAAGGCATTATATCCTTCAATTTCTTTGGACAACTTATCTAATAGTGATGATACTTCAGTTTTACAAAAGGCATTGAAAACTAGTGGTGGTTTAGTGGATATTCATCATGCTGGTACCGCAATGCGTTTTCTTACAGCCTATTTTGCTTCCCAAGAAGGCTTAGAAGTAGTTCTTACCGGAAGTTCTAGGATGCAAGACCGCCCAATAGAACTATTAGTGAATGCCTTAAAAGAGCTGGGAGCAGATATCAGTTATTTAGAAAAAGTAGGGTTTCCTCCTCTAAAGATCACGGGTAAAAAGCTTCTTAAATCATCGGTAAATGTTCAAGCAAATATCAGCAGTCAGTATATTTCTGCTTTAATGTTAATAGGTGCTTCCCTTCCAAATGGATTGATTATAAATCTTGAAGGGCCAGTAACTTCTGCTCCATATATTAATATGACTATGAAGTTGCTTCACTATTTTGGTATTGAAGCAAGATTTGAAGGACAGGTAATAACTATTCATTCTAAAAGTAAAGTTGAGGCAAGAACCTTCGAGATTGAATCAGATTGGAGCTCTGCTTCTTATTATTTTTCGATTGCCGCTTTGGGAAAACAAGGGCAATTGAATTTAAAGAATTACAAAAAGGAAAGTTTACAAGGGGATTCGAAGATTATACCAATTTATCATGAATTTGGAATGGAAACTTCCTTTAAAGATAATGAACTTAAGCTTTTAAAAAGGACTTCTAAAAAACCAGAGAATATAGATTTAGACCTTCAAAACATGCCAGACCTTGCTCAGACTATTGCAGTTACTTGTTTAGGTTTAGGGATAGGTTGCGAATTAAAAGGGCTCCATACCCTAAAGATCAAAGAAACCGACAGATTAGTAGCTTTGAAAAACGAACTGGAGAAATTTGGTGCTGCTGTAGAGATCACAAACAATAGTTTAACTCTAGCTCCATGCTCTTCTTTGAAAGAAAATGTAGAGGTAGAGACTTATAACGATCATAGAATGGCAATGGCTTTTGCTCCTTTGGCGTTAAAAGTTCCGCTTAGAATTAAGGATGCGGAAGTTGTTTCAAAATCTTATCCAGAGTTTTGGGAAGACTTAGAAGCCATCGGATTTTCCATAGAGAAAGTCTCCAACTAATTCATTTCTTAAATAAACACCTATTTACTTGACAACCCCTATGTTGAGGTTGTATATTTGCATCCTTTAAAAAAATGAAAATATGGGAATGAAACTTTCACAATTTGGTTTTGAACTTCCGGAAGAACTTCTAGCTGAATATCCTGCAGAAAACAGGGATGAGGCAAGATTGATGGTTCTAAACAGAAAAGACCAGACAATTGAGCATAAATTATTTAAGGATATAATGGATTATTTTGAACCAAAAGATGTTATGGTTCTTAATAACACAAAAGTATTTCCTGCGCGTTTATTCGGAAACAAAGAAAAAACCGGAGCTCGTATTGAAGTATTCTTGTTAAGAGAATTAAATCCAGAAACTAAGCTTTGGGATGTGTTAGTAGATCCAGCAAGAAAAATAAGAATTGGTAACAAGTT
>JAGXIK010000104.1 GCA_024635715.1 Gillisia sp. | reverse complement strand
ATCGCATGGAACACAGGAAAACCATATTTGCTACTAAAGAAAATTAACCTAAATTGGACTCAAAATCATACATCCTTATTTTCCATTTTTAGTACATCCTTATTTGCCGAAAACCGGACATATTTGTTTTCCGGTAACATACTTGGTTACAAATATTAATATTCTTGCGTTTTCGCTATGCTTTTTAATATGTTAACTTCGTCTATAGCTTGTTGTTTAAACTGCTTTGGTAGTATTTTGATAACGCTTTCTAGTAAAGATATTTTATTTTTAAGTTTCCTTTGGGTGCAATTTGTTGGAATCCCTTTCCTGTTTGCTCTGGAACTATAAAATGTAAATTTTTGGTATAACTTTTCTCCAGAATTATGTCCAAATTGTTTAGCTATATTATCTGAGTTTTCTCTTGTAATAAAAGCTTTTTCGTAGTAATGTTTCAAGGCGATTTGATTCATTGTTAGCACAGCTTGAGCATTTGATTTATTTTTTAAATTTCGGATGTTTAAATACTTTTTGAATAATGGAAGAAATAATTCGTTTTGTGAGAATATAATAGTCCAAGCTCTATAAATATACCCCTCAATTAATCCTTCAGAAAAATCATAGTCGATTTCATAATCGCCATTCTCAAAATTTATTTTAAACTCTTTCATCAAAGTTGTTACAGGATCATTTAATTGATCATTAGTTATATATCGAAATATTATTTCGGCTGCTTCTTCCTTATCACTATCAAATAATGAGTATGGTTTTACTATAACATTTAAAAATTGATTGTATCCTCGTTTAAAATCACCGGCATATCTCTTGAAGTAGGGCTTTAAATCTGAGATATATTTCAAATTATCATTTAAACTATGTTTATCTTTTAGTTCCAGAAAAGCACCTATTTTTAAATAGAAGTTTACTCTATTATGTAAAGCGCCTTCAATTAGAAAAGAACATTGGTTTGTGATAAAGCTTTTGTTTTGTTTATCAAGATTTTTAAGTTCTTGCCACTCATCATTTGAATATATCTCTTTGAGAGATTTTATATAAAACTCCTTAATAATATCATCAACGTTGCGCTTCGATAACAAATATTCGTGTGTATAACCAAAGTCTACAATCCTTTCAGCATTATTATCGTGCCATTTAGATGTGTTTATACTTGTTCTAATTACCTCTAAGAGATTGTCATTAATTAATATGTCTTTCATATTTAAAGTGTAGTAAATGCAGTTTTAAAATAAACTTTTATTTTTAAAAGTCAAGTAACGAATTCGCAAATTCCTTCTTTGCTTTATCTTCAAAACCTGCAAAATAATTCTTGGTTACATTGAGGTCACTATGATTTAAGGCTTCACTAATAAATTCCATTGATGCTCCTTTACGAATCGAATTAGTGGCAAAAGAATGACGCGCCCAATAAAAACTACAATCCTCAGGTAGTTTGTTTGCTTTTGCTATTCTTTTAATGTGGTCATTTATATAACGATTGAAATTTTTAATTTTCTTGTATTGTGTATCGCTTCCTTCGGTTGGCGTTACAATGTCAAACACAAAACTATTTTTCTTTTTATTGCCATATTTTTTAATCACGCTTTCTGTAAAGTCGGTTAAATAAATAGTTATTTCTGACTTTTCTGAAGACTTATCAAAAGTTTTGGCTCTATAATAAGTGAACTTGTTATCAGTAATATCTGAATATTTCAGTAAGGCAATATCTTTTAAATTCATCCCATTACAAGCATAGCTGAAAAACCAAAAATCTTTGACCTTGGCCTCATTATCATTGGCGACAGTAGCATTAAATAATGTTTTGAGTTGTGCACTATCTAATGCCTTCTTAACTTTCTTAGTGCGAGGAATTTTGTATTTATTTTTTCCAAAGGGATAAATATCTTTACCAATATCGTTTTCTTGAATGGCATTATTAAAGACAGCTCTCAATGTCCTGGTATAAATTCCTATAGTGGTATAGCTTTTACCTTTGCCAACCATAAATAGTTCATAATCTTTTAACCAATCAACTGAAATAACACTAAAAGATAATTTATCAATACTACATCTTTTTTTAAGTTCACTAAAAGTAGCTAAAGAATTGAGAGTGTATTTGTAGCTTTCTGCTGTGCCTATCTTATTAAGTTTTAAATTTTTATCAATAACTAAGTTGAAATGATACTTTACATTATTTTTATCTGAAGACTTACGGAATAGTTTGGTTTCAAATTTAGAAAAGTCAAAAACAGACATTGCTTTTGCTTCGTCGTTAGCTCTTTTTTCAATTGCTTTTAACTTTAATTCTAGTTCCTTATTCTTACCCCTTAATTTTTTGTTTTCAGGATTAAGCCAGATTGTTTCATACTCTTGTACTGTCAAATCAATGCCAGTTGTGAAGTATCTTACTTTTTTGACATTATCACGTTTATTATATACTCTTAATTTAATTGAAAACTTTCCATTTTCTTTTACTCGTCTTGTTTCGTGATAAATTGAAATATTATAGGTCATTGATTTTCTTTGATACAAAGATATGCGTATTCACACAATATTCACACTTTCAATAGTATTAAACAGTAGTGAAAGGGTGATGTAATTTTTTTAAAACAGCTAAAAGCGTTATGTATAAAGGGTTTGTATGATTTTTTGGTAAGGTTATGGTAATGAATAAATACTTTGATTCTTGATTACGGCTCAAGAGGTTGCTGGTTTGAATCCAGCCGAGGTCACTAAAAAACCCCAATAACTATTAGTTATTGGGGTTTTTGCTTTACATCAATATTTTTAATGCTAAGTTTATAGAGGTTAGTTAATTGAATATCTTCTTTTTATTAACATTAGTATTGAATTAATTGCTAACCTGCTAATAGCATTTTAATTGAGTACTATCAATTTAAGCTAGCCAAGTTTAGGAAGTACACTTCAAATATGCTGTAAATTAAGTCACAACTAAATTAATTGCTCCGCTATTTTTGAATTATCATTTTATTTGTAAATGTCATCAATGAATTAGAACTCTATTTTACATTCTTGGCGGCATAGATGAAGGCTTTCGGAAATTATAAAGGAAAACCTAGGAAGAAATTTATTGACAGTATTATGCCGCGAAATTAATTACAGGAAATGGACATTCGTATGACAAGCGGATTATTGTGAAATAGCTAAATAACCAATCTGTTTTTCATGGGCTTCAGCTTAAAAACTGAGGCATTTGATTTTTTGATAATATTAGGAAGCTTCGTTAAACCTTCTATAAAATGAATTGATGTTTAAGGGATTAAAGTAAATTTATCTTCCAAATCAAAATATATAATCTATGACAACCTACTATAATAAGTTCGAAATTGAAACTGCTATGAAAGTATTTGTTGATGATTATTTGAAAGATTGTGTTAAATGTGAAGAATTACCTGAAGACTTTATAGATCTAATTAAATATAATTTTTTAGCAAAATATGTGTCTTTTAATAAGGAAGAGAAAACAATAGAAATTGGTATTGAAGACACTAATACAAACGATTCTCATTATCCAGTAATACAGATTTTCTCTTTTCCAATTGAAAAATCTAATAAATGGTTAGATGATTCTTTTAAATATGAAAATGATGATTTTGTTTTTTATGGAAAATTGTTGAATAGAAAGAAATATAACTGTAGGGATGCCGAAGTGGTAGTATTGTAAATAACAAAATAAAACAATTAAAAAGAGAGGAACTTAAATTTAAGTTTCCCTCTTTTTTTTAATCCTTTTTTGAGGGTTAAATTACCCTCCAGATGATTATCGGGATACATCATAATTTTAATATTATTTCCCTCCTGAACCATCGGAATATACCTCATTGCCTCGAGGTTTTTGATATGTTTTCGCAATGTCGTCAAGAATCATTTTTGCATGAATTCTGGAATTCTCAATAAACCATTTATGGGTCTCCATTCCTCCACAAATTACCCCTGCAAGATAAATTCCGGGAATATTGGTTTCCATTGTGTTTTCATTATATGTTGGAATTCTTTTTTCATCTTCAGAAAGTGATATCCCCATAGATTTTAAAAATTCAAAATTTGGACGATATCCTGTGAGCAAAACGACAAAATCATTTTCTATTCTTATTTGTCCGTCTGGAGTATCAATAAGAACATCCTTTTCGGTAATTTCTTTTATTGCCGAAGAGAAATATGCCTTTATACTGCCTTCTTCTACACGATTAATAATATCTGGTCTCACCCAATATTTTACTCGTTCTCCAATAGCTTTTTCACGCACCACCATAGTAACATCCCCACCTTTACGGTAGATTTCCAAAGCCGCATCTACTGCAGAATTACTTGCACCAACTACAATAGTTCTTTGAGTTGCATAATAATGAGGATCGTCGTAGTAATGACTCACATTTGGGAGATCTTCTCCGGGAATATTTAAATAATTTGGAATGTCATAAAAGCCTGTGGCAACAATTATATTTTTAGATGTATAAGAGGCTTTAGTGGTTGTTACTTTATGAAGTTTATTTTTCAAGGTCTCTACAGAATTCACTTTTTCAAATAAACGAATATTCAATTTATTGGAAGTCGTGATCCTACGATAATATTCTAGAGCCTCTGCTTTATGCGGCTTTGGATTGGTACTTATAAAAGGTATGTTGTCTAATTCTAATTTTTCAGAAGTAGAAAAGAATGTCATGTTAGTAGGGTAGTAGTAAATAGAATTTACCAAGCATCCTTTTTCTAAAATAACATAGCTTAGTCCATGTTTTTTAGCTTCCAGTGCACAGGCGATCCCAATTGGACCACCCCCGATGATTATTAAATCGAAATCTTTAGTTTGAATTTGCAATTTCTTTCAGTCCTTTTATGGTTTCAAGTTGATCTTGGGCTTTAAAAACATAGCTTCCAGCAACTAAAACATCTGCTCCAGCTTTGGTTAGTTGTGCTGCATTTTTATTTGTTACTCCGCCATCAACTTCAATTAGTGTTTGCGCCCCTGCATTTTCGATCATCGTTCTTAATTGTTTTACTTTATTATAGGTATTTTCAATAAAACTCTGACCACCAAATCCCGGGTTAACGCTCATTACAAGAACTAGGTCGATATCTTTAATGATATCTTTCAAAAGGTCTACATTGGTATGAGGATTTAGTGCAACACCTGCTTTCATTCCTTCCGCTTTAATGGCTTGAATAGTTCTATGAAGATGTGTACAAGCTTCATAATGTACAGTAAGAATATCAGATCCAAGCTCAGCAAATTCTTTGATGTATCTGTCTGGATCTACAATCATTAAATGCACATCAATAGTCTTCTTTGCATGTTTTGAAATAGCCTTTAAAACTGGCATCCCGTAAGAAATGTTTGGTACAAAAACACCATCCATAATATCAATATGAAACCAATCGGCTTCACTCTTATTGATCATTTCAAGGTCTCTTTGTAAATTTCCGAAGTCGGCTGCTAATACAGATGGGGCAATTAATTTATTCTTCATAGTGGTTGTGTGTCATTATAATGGACACAAAAATAACAAGAAAATAGGTTTACCACTTTCTAAATAGGTAAAAATGCCATTAATATGTTTTCTACTGCTTTTTGAGTGCTCTTATCTAAAACCTTGATCTGATTTAAATAATGTTGAAATTTTTCTGGATCATAATCGGCTTCATCAGAAACAAAATCTGAATCATATCCATCATAGGCCTCTTTATGTATCTCTTTGCCGAAAATTTGAGTAACGTTGTGATGTCTTTTATCTAATTTTATATCTTCAAATAGTCCACAGATTTTGTTTTTCTCACCTTCTATAATTTGAAAAAAATTACCACCAGAAAAGAGTAGAAGTCCAGTAACGTCATTTTCATTATTCCATTCCTTACTGTGGTTTAAAATATCCTGAATTTCATTCTTTTTAAGATCATTAGAAGCGGTACTAACATATACAATGGCATGTCTCATTATTTAAAATTTTCCAATTGAATTTATAATTTAAAAAATATAGTAATGTAATGCTGAATTTGGGGTATTAAAAAAGACTTAAATCTATAAAATGAAAAAACCCCGGTCATCACTCCGGGGTTATTCATCAATCAAAAAACGAACAGTTAGTTCCCGGTAAAACCGGATCTATACTGTTGTCATCTTTAATGGGAGGTTTATCCCAAATATGTTTTCAATATTTTACTTCTAGAAGTATGTTTCAATCTTCTAATAGCTTTCTCTTTAATTTGTCTAACACGTTCTCTTGTAAGATCAAAAGTTTCTCCAATTTCTTCCAATGTCATAGGGTGTTGATCCCCAAGACCAAAATACAATCTTATAACATCTGCTTCACGTGGAGTAAGCGTTTCTAAAGCGCGTTCTATTTCTGTTCTTAGAGATTCATGCAATAATTCTCTATCTGGATTAGGTGACTCCCCAGAACGCAATACATCGTACAAGTTAGAATCTTCACCTTCTACTAATGGCGCATCCATAGATACGTGACGTCCAGAATTCTTCATAGATTCCTTTACGTCATTAATAGTCATATCCAGTTCCTTTGCGATCTCTTCAGCACTTGGTGGGCGCTCATGAGATTGTTCAAGAAAAGCAAATGTTTTATTGATCTTGTTTATAGATCCAATTTTATTCAATGGCAAACGTACAATACGAGATTGCTCTGCCAATGCTTGAAGGATAGATTGTCTAATCCACCATACCGCATAAGAGATAAATTTAAAACCACGCGTTTCATCAAAACGTTTTGCAGCTTTAATTAATCCTAAATTTCCTTCGTTTATAAGATCGGGAAGTGTTAATCCCTGATTTTGATATTGCTTTGCTACCGAAACCACAAAACGCAAGTTCGCTTTTGTTAATTTCTCTAGTGCACGGTCATCACCCGCTTTAATTTTTTGTGCTAATTCTACCTCTTCTTCAGCAGTAATTAGGTCTACTTTACCAATTTCTTGCAAATACTTATCTAGCGAAGCGGTTTCTCTATTGGTTACCTGCTTCGTAATTTTAAGTTGTCTCATCTATCTTCTCCCTGGATTTTTAATTGTGAATAGCTCTTGTATTAAGTTATACGTCAGAATTCATGAAAATGTTACAAAAGTCCTGCTAATTCTTTTTTGGGCGTCCCCCCCTCAATCCATAAAAATGGATTTCACGGTCGGGCTTTACGCTCCAAGTCCTCGCTCCCTATGGTCGCTGCGGGCTTTTTCCTACAATCCCTAACGCAAACAAAATTATTTTAAAATTAGCACAAAAAAAAGAGGTCGATTGAAAAATCGACCTCTTTAAACTAGTATTTAAATAGCTTAGTCTCTATTTTCTCTAGGCTTGCGATCTCTATCATCACGACCTCTAGAATCTCTAGATCCTCTGCTATCACGACCTCTGTCGTTATTTTCTCTTGGCTTAGGTGCAACATAACCTTCTGGCTTGTCCATCAAGGCCTTACGAGAAACTTTATCTTTACGTGTACGTTTGTCTAGACCAAAGTATTTTACATCAAACACGTCGCCCATGTTTACAACATCGCTTACGTTTTCTGTACGTTCCCAAGCTAACTCAGATACGTGTAATAACACTTCGTTTCCTGGTGCATCCAAATACTCTACAACAGCACCAAAATCTAACATCTTGATTACTTTTACTTCATATACAGATCCCACTTCAGGCTTAAACGTGATAGAATCGATCTTCGCTAATACCTTATCGATTCCTTCTTGTCCTGTTCCTAAGATTTCAACAATACCTTCTTCGGTTACCGGATCTTCGTTAATAACGATAGTACATCCAGTTTCTTTTTGAAGTTCTTGAATAACTTTTCCTCCAGGTCCAATTAATGCACCAATAAATTCATTTTTAATACGAACAGAAACCATTTTTGGAGCATATTCTTTCACATCTGCTCTAGGTGCAGCGATGGTTTCGATTATTTTTCCAAGAATGTGAATACGACCATCTCTTGCTTGCTTTAATGCACTCACAAGAACATCGTAACCTAATCCTTTCACTTTAATATCCATCTGGCAAGCGGTAATACCATCTGCCGTTCCGGTTACTTTAAAGTCCATATCTCCCAAGTGATCTTCATCACCAAGAATATCAGATAATACTGCATATTTTCCGGATTTAGCATCAGAAATTAATCCCATTGCAATCCCAGAAACCGGCT
>JAGXIK010000103.1 GCA_024635715.1 Gillisia sp. | reverse complement strand
TCAGCATTCATCTCCCCCAAACCTTTATAACGTTGTATTTGAACACTTCCATTAAAGCTTTCAGCTATAATATCTCGCTCCTTATCATTCCAAGCATACTGCTTTTTCTGACCCTTTTTAACTAAATATAAAGGAGGAGTTGCAATATAAATATGTCCATTCTCTATAAGTTCCTTCATATATCTAAAGAAGAAAGTAAGAATTAAAGTTTCAATATGGCTACCATCTACATCGGCATCACACATGATCACTATTTTATGGTATCTTAATTTCGAAAGATTCAAGGCTTTACTATCCTCTTCAGTACCAATAGTAACTCCTAGAGCTGTATATATATTCTTGATCTCTTCATTATCAAACACACGATGTCTCATTGCTTTCTCCACATTCAAGATCTTACCTCGAAGTGGCAGAATAGCTTGAAAAGCTCTATCTCTACCTTGCTTTGCTGTACCACCTGCAGAATCTCCCTCTACAAGATACACTTCACATTTAGTAGGATCTTGCTCAGAACAATCAGATAATTTTCCAGGCAATCCACCTATACTCATTACCGTTTTACGCTGAACCATTTCACGCGCTTTTTTGGCAGCATGACGAGCTTGAGCAGCAAGAATCACCTTCTCTACAATAATTTTTGCATCACTTGGATTTTCTTCCAAGTAATTCTCTAACATTTCTGAAACCGCTTGAGAAACTGCTGAAGTAACCTCTCTGTTTCCTAGTTTAGTTTTGGTTTGCCCTTCGAATTGAGGCTCCCCTACCTTTACAGAAATAATAGCCGTTAATCCTTCACGGAAATCATCTCCTGCAATTTCAAACTTCAGTTTATCTAACATCCCAGAAGCATCTGCATACTTCTTAAGAGTTGTAGTTAAACCTCTTCTAAAACCAGCTAAGTGAGTACCCCCTTCGTGAGTATTAATATTATTTACATAGGAGTGCAAATTCTCATTAAATGACGTGTTGTAGATCATTGCAACCTCAACAGGAATATCATTCTTTTCACCTTCCATGGCGATCACATGAGAAATAATAGGATCTCTGTTTTGATCTAGGAATTTTATAAACTCTTTTAGTCCTTCTTCAGAAAGAAAAGTTTCAGAAGCAAAAGTTCCATCTTCATTTAATTGACGCTCGTCTGTTAGTACGATTTTAAGTCCTTTATTTAAAAAAGAAAGCTCACGCATTCTACTTGCAAGCGTATCATAATTGTAATCTGTAGTTTGCTGAAAGATGGTTGGATCTGGAGTAAATGTCACCACTGTTCCCCTAAGATCTGTCTCACCAATAGATTTCACAGGATACATTGGCTTACCTTTTTCATACTCCTGACGCCAGATAACACCCTCTCTATAAACCGTAGCAGTTAAATGATCAGATAGCGCATTCACACAACTTACACCAACCCCGTGCAATCCACCAGACACTTTATAGGAATCTTTATCAAATTTCCCTCCAGCGCCAATTTTGGTCATTACTACCTCTAAGGCAGAAACTCCTTCTTTTTTATGTAAATCTATTGGAATACCACGCCCGTTATCTTCGGTAGTGATAGAGCCTTCTTTTGTAATAGTTACTTTTATAGTATCACAATGGCCAGCCATTGCTTCATCTATAGAGTTATCCACAACCTCATACACCAAATGATGCAATCCCCTTACTCCAGTATCACCAATATACATGGAAGGACGCATGCGTACATGCTCCATTCCTTCAAGCGCCTGAATACTATCTGCCGAATAACTGTCTTTCTTAACTTCTTCGCTCATATATGATTCTGTTAAATTTTGTCTTTTTATGTAACAGACAAATATAACAAAACCCCTACTCCTATTAGCTTGAAGCGCACCTCAATACCTTTAAGTTATTAACAATTTTTGTGAAAAACCCTGCTTTTTAGTTGATAAGGAACTTAAACTTTTGCTGCTTCCATGAAACTGGTTTGCGCAACGTGAGTTGAACTTGCTCTCCCGCTTGGGTCTAAATCTTTTTGCCATTTTGGGATCCATTTCTTTACAGATTTCGCTGCAGATTCCTGTGGAAAATAGCTGTTGAAGATCTCTCTATAAAAATACGCCTCTTTAGTTGAAGGAGTGTTAACTGGATATTTTGATGCAGCCATTTCCAATTCCAAATCGGTCACTTGCGACTTTGTGAATTCTATAAGACTATCTATCCAACTGTAACCAACCCCATCGCTAAACTGCTCTTTTTGTCTCCACAGTACTTCATCTGGAAGAAAAGCTTGCTCTGGAGTATCAAAAGCTTTTCTAAGAATATACTTTTCCACTCCTCCGTGTGTTGATGGCATTTTATGTATCGGTGCTATTTCAATAGCTGTCTGTAAAAAAGCCTTGTCTAAAAATGGCACTCTTGCTTCTAATCCATGAGCCATGGTAGATTTATCTGCTCGCAAACAATCTGCGGTAGACAATCTTTTAACTCTACTGATTGTTTCTTTCTGAAACTCTTCAGCAGAAGGTGCATTTTTAAAATACAGGTATCCACCAAAAATTTCGTCTGCGCCTTCCCCAGATAGCACCACTTTAATTCCTTTTTCAGTAATTGCTTTTGAAAGGAAATACATAGGTGTACTGGCTCTTATAGAAGTTACATCATAAGTTTCTAAATGCCATATTAATTTTTTGATAATTCCAATTCCTTCTTCAACAGAAAAATGAATTTCATGATGCTCAGTTTCAAGAAAATCGGCCACTTTCCGAGCAGCGATCAAATCTGGCGCATCTTCATTTAATCCAATAGAGAACGAATGTAATTTTTTCCCTTTTTCTTTAAGTATTCTTGCCGCTATAGATGAAGTCAAAGAAGAATCTAATCCTCCACTTAGCAACACTCCTAAAGGCACATCAGACATTAAACGTTTCTTGGTTGCAGCAATCAAAGAGTCTCTCAATCTTTTTAAGTCTGCTTCTTCTTGACAATCTTCTAAGGAGTACCAATCTGGTTTGTAATATTGAACAAACCCAGTTGTTGGTGTGTAATAATATCCAGGAGGAAAAGCTTGAAACTCCACACATTGGTCTGCCAATACTTTCATTTCGCTAGCAAACCAAAGCGCGCCCTCTGCATCTTCACCATAATAAAGTGGCTTCACCCCTATTGGATCTCTAGCTGCAATGAAGTCTTTCCCATCTACTACCACAAAAGAAAAATCACCATCTAACTTGTTTAAAAAACCATAACCGTATCTTTCATATAAATGCACAATCACTTCTGAATCTCCTGTAGTGCGAAACTCATGATCTTTTAATTCATTTTCTTTAAGCGCCTGGTAGTTATATATTTCGCCGTTATGGATCATCCATGCAGAAGAAGTTCCTTGAATTGGTTGTTTTCCGGTTGTCACATCCATTATTGCCAATCTCTCATGACATAATATCGCTCCAGACTCAGTCACATGCACATCACTTTCATCTGGCCCACGGTGACTCATTCTTTTAGAAAGTTGAGAAACTAACTCTTGATCTTCCTTTTTTCCTATTACAGCTAAAATACCACACATAATTTTAAGTTTTAATTCTAATCAAATTTGCAGTATTCATTTACGAATAAAAACCATTAAACGCTAATTGGTTACATTTAATAACTAAATTTATTTAATAAGTATCTATATGAAAATAAATGAGATTAAATTTATATCATAAACTATCAAGTCAAAACTTTGGGGAATTAAAAAATATAAGACTTCATTAACAACCCCCATTTCGTTGAAACAGTACCTTTATATTATTAAATCAATTTAAAAATTATGAGAAAAATATTCTTATTAGCAGTAATAGCAATCTTTACGCTTCAAAGTAATCCAGTAAATGCTCAAGAAAAAACCAAAGAAGCTCCAAGTTTCAATAAAGTGGATGTGAGCCCGATGGACTTAGTGGTTTACAAAAATGAAGCCGAGGAAGTGGTTGCAAGAGTAATCTACAGTAGACCTTTAAAAAGAGACAGAGAAATCTTTGGTAAGTTAGTGCCGTACAATGAAGTTTGGAGAACCGGTGCCAACGAAGCTACAGAGCTTACTTTATATAAAGACATGAAAGTAGCCGATGCAGTTGTGGAGGCAGGAACTTATACCCTTTATACAATTCCCGGAGAAAAAGAATGGACTGTGATACTTAACAACAGAACAAATACTTGGGGAGCTTATGAATATAGCGACCAAGAAGATAGAGTAAGAATTAAAGTTCCTGTGCGTAATGCACCTTCTACAATAGAATCTTTCTCTATGGCATTTGTAACCAAAACTGATGGAGCCGATCTTTTAATGGGTTGGGATAATAAATACGTAGAAGTTCCTTTTAAAGCAATTCAATAAGCTTTAAAGTAAAACCTCAAAATTAAAACGGTTTCAATTCTTGAGAATTGAAACCGTTTTTTTTATTATAGATCCTCGATGCAAGCCCGCCTGAATGTTTCGGGAAAGTCAATGAGAATTAAATCCTCATTGAGGAATTATGGGATATTTAAATATTTATGCGTTTGCAATGATACTTTCCATTTAGGGTTTTTCATTACATAATCTACAATTACAGGAATTACAGAATCACGCTTACTCCATTCTGGTTGGAGATATAGAATACAATCCTTGTTAACCTTTGCAGCTTGCTCTTCTGCAAACTTTAGATCATGAAGATTATAAACAATCACTTTCAATTCGTTAGCAACCTCATAAATCTCTTCTGTAGGTAGCTTTATTTTTTTAGGAGATAAACATATCCAGTCCCATACCCCTGTTAGTTTATAAGCCCCGGAAGTTTCTATATGAATCTTACATCCTTGAGCTTTTAACGTCTCTGTAAGAATGGTCATATCCCAAGTTAATGGCTCTCCTCCAGTAATCACAACAGTATCACTATGAGCAACTGCATTTTCTACAATCTTCCCAACATGAGTTGGAGGGTGCAAAGATGCATCCCAACTTTCTTTAACGTCACACCAATGACAGCCAACATCGCAACCACCTATTCTAATGAAATAAGCAGCAGTTCCTTTATAAAATCCTTCCCCCTGTATGGTATAAAATTCTTCCATTAACGGAAGCATTATACCCTTGTCCACCAGCACTTTTGTATCTTCTGTAATCATAGCCTGCAAAGATAACTATTCTTTAAGACCTAACATAGCTTAGTTTTAAAGTTCTAGAACAACTACTTAATTCGAAATCCTATATTTCAATTTTGGGTTTCCACAGTATCTTTGGAATGCGCTCAAAATAACATAAAACAAGAAGTTTATAGTTTTCAAGATGCTGTTAAAATGAAATGTTTTAATTTAAACCCTTAGTTAAGGGTATAATTCCACTAGGCTTATCTTGTTTTTTTAAATTACGGAGTTAGCCAAATGCCTCGTAATTTTATACTCAATAAGTTGAATTTTCTAAAACTTAATAATTTTTCAGGAATTGCATTAATAACACCTAAAACACTTTTAGTGAGATCAAAAATTCTAAATTCCATTTCTCTGTTTCTTATAATCACGCTCCTTTTTTCTTGCTCTAGTTCCCGTAAATTAAATAAGGAACTCTCTAGACAGCTTACTTCTGAAGTGTTTGACCAAAGTTTTACTGGTTTCGCTCTTTATGATCTGGACAAAAAGGAATTTGTTATAGAGCATAATTCCAATAAGTACTTTACTCCTGCCTCTAACACTAAGTTGCTTACGTTTTATGCCTCCATAAAAGAATTAGGAGATTCTATCTCGGGAATCAGATATTACACCACTCCAGATTCTCTGGTCTTTTGGGGCACTGGCGACCCAAGTTTTTTAAATCCGAATTTAAAGGGATCCAAAGTATTTAACTTTTTAAAGAACTCTTCTAAAGACCTATATTTCGCAAGCTCAGCAATCACTAATCCTCTCCTTGGCTCAGGTTGGGCTTGGGACGATTATAATGACGCATATTCTGCAGAGCGCTCTCAATTTCCTATTTATGGGAATCTGGTAACTTTTAAATGGAAATCCAACGAACCGCTTCCATTAAGTTCTCCTTCTTATTTTTCTGATTTTTTAATCAAAGACCAGGAGCTTTCTAATTCTATTAGAAGAGATTTAGACACCAATACGTTTAGATATAATCTTTCAAAAATTGAAACCCTAGAAACCAATATCCCTTTTAAAACCTCATCTAAATTGACTGCTAAATTACTAAGTGACACATTAAACAAACCTGTTACACTTATTTCTAAACCGCGGAAAATTCAGAATAAAAATATACAAACCATATATTCTATTGCGGCAGACAGTCTTTATAAAGAAATGCTACATGAAAGTGATAATTTTATAGCAGAACAGTTGCTTTTGCTTATTTCTGAAAAGATAAGTGACAGTTTAAGTACAAATATTGCTATAAATCATATACAATCTGTTTACTTTAACAATCTACAACACCAAATTAAATGGGTAGATGGCTCTGGATTATCCCGCTATAATTTAATAAGCCCGCGAACCTTAGTAACTATTCTTGATAAGATCTTAAAGGAACTCCCAAGAGAGCAACTTTTTAAACTCCTTCCTGCTGGTGGAAAATCAGGAACTCTAAAAAACTGGTCCGCTTCAGACATCCCTTATATCTATGCGAAATCGGGTTCTCTACGAAATAATTACTCTTTAAGCGGTTATTTAAAAACCAAATCTGGCAAACTGATGATCTTTAGTTTTATGAACAACAATTATGTGGCTACTTCTTCAGAAATTAGAAAAGCAATGGAAAAAATGTTTTTGGAAATTAGAAATTCTTATTAAACCTCATAATTCTAGAGGAACCTACAGATTATTATTTATTTTAGAGCGAAATTATATCTAGCACAACACCAGAATGGAGAGAAGAAATTTTTTAAGGAATATAGGAACAGGTAGTCTAGCAGTAGGATTATCTTCATTTATTGCCCCAGTTGCATTTTCTTCGGAATTAAACACAACTACACTAAAAGAATTAATCCCAAATCATCTTTCTGAAGGAGATACTATAGGGATTATAAGTCCAGCTTCTAATAAATTTGAGTCTGAACCCTACGAAATAGCAGTTGAGACTTTTCAAGCTATGGGCTTAAAAGTGAAACTCGGTAAACACATTAATTCTCACTATGGCCATCTTGCCGGCACCGATGAAGAGCGGGCTGAAGATCTAAACAACATGTTCAAAGATCCAGAAGTAGATGCTATTATCGCTTTGCGAGGAGGATCTGGTGCTGCGAGGATCTTGGATAAAATAGATTACGATGCTATAAAGAAAAATCCAAAAATATTTATTGGATATAGTGACATTACCGCTATTCACATGGCAATATATACCAAAACCGGACTAGTTACTTTTCACGGCCCAATGGCGATTTCTACATGGAATAGCTTCAGCTATACTATATTTAAAGAGATTATTTTTAATAAGAATGCCTTCACTTTTGAAAACACAAAAGAAACAGGAGATAACCTGGTTCAAGTTAATAACCGAATTCGAACCATTAGTTCAGGAAAAGCGGAAGGGATTTTACTTGGAGGAAATCTATCTGTATTAACTGGAATTATGGGATCTTCTTATTTGCCAAATTGGGAAAATAAGATCCTGTATCTGGAAGAAGTAGGTGAGAAAATTTATGCGATAGACAGGATGATGTCCCAACTTAAATTAGCCGGAGTTTTAGATAAGATTTCAGGATTTGTATTTGGAAAATGCACCGATTGTGACCCTGGAGGAAGCGGATACGGTTCTTTAACTTTAGAAGAAGTAATAGATCATTATATTAAACCTTTGGGCATTCCCGCCTATTCTGGGGCGATGTTTGGTCATGTGGATAACAATTCTACGATCCCAAATGGAATAAATGCAGCAATAGATGCAGATAAAGGAACAATAAGCATGTTATCACCTGCCGTGTCGTAGAAATTAAATTTTCAGAATTTCATTAAACAGGAAACTGTTTAATTTTATAATAACTTAGAAGAATGAAGGATCCCAACAAGTTTATAGAGCACATTCAACAAGGATATGCTCCAAAAGGAGATTTTATATATATGGGTGCTGCCATGTTGGATGGAAAAACTATTCCGGAAGCACAAATTAAGATCCCCTTAAAAACTATGAACCGGCATGGACTTATTGCCGGAGCAACAGGAACCGGGAAAACCAAAACGCTTCAGATATTAGCAGAGAATCTTTCAGAAAAAGGAGTTCCTGTACTAATGATGGATATTAAAGGAGATCTTAGCGGAATTGCAAAACCATCTTCCGGTCATGAAAAAATTGATGCTCGCCATCAACTTTTAAATTTTGAGTTTAAACCTCAAGCATCTCCTGTGGAAATTTTAAGTCTTTCTGAACAACCAGGAGTACGTTTAAGAGCGACCGTAAGTGAATTTGGCCCTATTCTCTTATCTCGTATTTTGGACCTTTCTGATACTCAAACTGGGATACTAGCTGTTGTTTTTAAATATTGTGACGACAATCAATTACCGCTTCTGGATCTAAAGGATCTTAAAAAGATCATTCACTATGCGACAGATGATGGAAAAGAGGAATTTGAAAAGGATTATGGTAGAATGTCTAAATCTTCAACTGGATCTATTTTAAGAAAAATTGTTGCTCTAGAACAGCAAGATGCCGACCTCTTTTTTGGAGAGCCTTCTTTTGAGGTAGAGGATCTTATGAGAACAAATATCGACGGTCGCGGGATGATTAATATCATCAGGCTGGATGACATTCAGGATAAACCTAAATTGTTCTCTACATTCATGCTAAGCTTGCTTGCTGAAATATATTCTACATTGCCAGAAAAGGGAGACAGTGATAGACCAGAATTGGTTCTTTTTATAGATGAAGCACATTTAATTTTCAAGGAGGCTTCTGATGCTTTATTGGATCAAATTGAGAGTATTATTAAACTGATACGATCTAAAGGAGTTGGCATTTATTTTGTAACCCAAAATCCAACAGATGTACCAAAGGAAATATTAAGTCAGTTAGGTTTAAAGATTCAGCACTCCTTACGTGCATTTACTGCTAATGATAGAAAAGCGATTAAATTAACTGCTGAAAATTATCCCATTTCTGAATATTATAATACCAAAGAAGTTTTAACCTCGTTAGGTATTGGAGAAGCATTTATTTCTTCATTAGACGAAAAAGGGAGACCTTCTCCTTTAGCGGCTACAATGATGAGAGCTCCAATGAGCAGGATGGACGTTTTAACTTCAGAAGAATTAAAAGATTTGATAGGTTCTTCTAAGTTGATTTCTAAATATAATAAAGAGATTGACAGGGAAAGTGCCTATGAATTATTGAATGAAAAAATCGCTCGGGCAGACCAAGAAGAGGCAAAAGAGAAGGCGAAAGAAGAAAGAGAGAAAATTTCTAGAACAAGTTCAAGAACATCAAGAAGTTCCAGTAAAACTCAAAGTGCAGTGGTCAAAGTTTTAACAAGTGCTACTTTTATTAGAGGGGTTATGAGTATTTTGAACAAAGCATTTAAATAAAAGTCAAGAAGGATATGAAAAGATTAAGTTTAAGTTTATTAGCATGTATTACAATTAGTTTAATATCATGTGGTTATGATTCCAACCCATTTCTAATAGATACCACTAGAGTAGGCTCACTAACCAAAGAAATTAAGATCAATCAATTAGATTCTGTTTTCAGTGAAGATTCCATTGTTAGAAAAAATTCTGGAAGTGATTTTTTTAATTCTACCAGCGAAATAGAAATATTCGATAAAGAAGGAAAACCACTGCTAATCCTAGAGCCAATTCAACAATTTGATTCTACAAGTACTGTTGGTTATATCCAGATAATGGATTCTAGATTTCAAACTGCAAAAGGACTTAACAATGCAAGCACTTTTGGAGATGTCGTTAAAAATTATGAGATCTCAAGAATTGAAAACACCTTGAATTCTGCTGTAGTTTTTATAGATGAACTAAATTTATATCTGACTATAGACAAAAAAGATCTTCCTTCCAGCCTTCGCTACGATACAGATTCCAGAATTTCTGCTTCACAAATTCCAGACGATGCCAAAATAAAGTATCTAATGGTGAGTTGGTAACATAACAATTCTAAAAAATTAAGAAAATAGAGCACATTCTAAAAGTAATATTATGATTTTTTAGGACTAAAATCTTTAGGATATGTTAATAATATATGCTTTTTCAATTCTTTAATTACCTTTACTTCCTAACCTAAATTTAATATTATGATCAAGATTATAGCCGTAATTATGTTAATTGGAGGCGCCATATCTCTAGTAATGGGGGTTTTGGGAATATTTGGAAGCGTAGCTTTGATGATGAGTCCATGGGCTCTGGCCATATTAGGCTTTGTGTTTTTTATTGCAGGAATCTCAATGCTGAAATATCGCAAGGATACAGATGAAGTTGCTGTAGAAAACAAGAAAGCAGAATAAATAAATTAGGGTAGTAAAGATTAATATTGAATTGAGCAACTTAATAATTGCTGAATCTTTATCTTTGCTACCCTAATCCTTTTTAAACTATGCAACTTACCCGAATCAATAAATATTTAAGTGAAGCCGGGTTTTGTTCCCGCAGAGAAGCCGATAAATTAATTGATCAAGGTAGAGTCACTCTAAATGGTGAAGTTCCAGAAATGGGCACAAAGGTCGCTCCGGGCGATATTGTTCGTGTAAACGGGGAAACTATTATCAATAAAGATGAAAAACCCGTTTATATTGCTTTTAATAAACCTGTAGGTATTGTTTGCACTACCGATTCTGGTGTAGAGAAAGACAATATTATAGACTTCATAAATTATCCTAAACGTATTTTTCCAATTGGTAGATTAGACAAGGGCAGTGAAGGCCTCATCTTTTTGACAAATGATGGAGATATTGTGAACAAAATATTACGCGCTAGTAATAATCATGAAAAAGAATATGTAGTTACCGTTAACAAACCTATTTCTTCTACTTTTATAGACAGAATGGGAATGGGAATTTCCATTTTAGATACTGTTACTAAAAAATGTGAAGTAGAACGATTAGGAAATTACGATTTTAGAATTGTTCTCACACAAGGCTTGAACAGGCAAATTAGAAGAATGTGTGAAGCATTGGATTATGAAGTTACTAGTCTTAAACGTGTAAGGATTATGAATGTTTTGCTTGACATTCCGGTTGGAGAGTGGAGAGATATTACTGAAAATGAATTAAATACCATTAACGAAATGGTAACTAATTCCATAAAAACGTATAAAGCACCGGAACCAAAGAAAAGGAATCCGAAATACGACGAAGAGAAGGCAGAGAAATTTCATTCCAAGGACACTAAACCTAAAGAAACTCCTACATTTTCAGGTAAATCAAAATCTCGTAGAAATAAATCTTAACACATAATTAGCTGAAAGAAGGCTGATTGTTTAAATAGAACTTTCTATTTTTAAGATAAAAATGGGAACTTCAAACAGTCGTATCAAAAATGAGGCTCAATATGAAGCCTTAAGAGAGAAAGG
>JAGXIK010000102.1 GCA_024635715.1 Gillisia sp. | reverse complement strand
TGGAATAAGGACATAAGTAATAAATATATATCCAACAACGTTTCCAAAAACAAACTGTAAATAATAAAAATAATTTGTGCCAACCATACCCGGAATAGACACAAATGTAACACCAGATAAAACGGCACCTATCATTCCAAAAGCAACTACTTGCCAAGGTGATTTTCTGTCACCTGTGTAGAAAGATTCATCACTTGCGTTTTTGGATGTGAGGTGGGATATTAGCATTAATACCCCAAAATAAGAAATTATAATTATTAAGATTAGCGTAGAATTCATGTAAAAAAGAGTATGATGTTAATAGATTTTTGTTTCGTTAAGTTGTAACTTATAATCGTGTAAGTCTTCAAAAGAATCTAACATGTCTATATTTTCATTATTCTCTACCCAATGTCTTAATTTGCTACTACCGTTAATAAGATCAATGGGAAGCTGAGTGAAATTGTATTCATAAGGCGGGTTTTTCCAGTCAAAATCATTTCCTAAATAATGGTGAAATTCCCGTAAAATAAGTTGGCCGACTCTCCAAGGTTTAAATGCTTTTTTATTTATAATATGAATTTGAAAACCACCGCAAACTTGGTTAGCTTGTTTTTGAAAAGTTGGAAGAAACGTCATGGGACGAAGCACAAAACCTTCTAATTTTATGCTTTTAATAACTTTAGATAAATGGTTTTCATAAAAGGAGAAAGGTTCAATCTTTGGGTGTCCAACAATTTCTAAAGCTTGTGATGTGCCGCGACCTTCACTTAAATTAGTTCCTTCCAATAATACTGTAGCTGGAAAAGTGCATGCGCTTTCTGATCTCGCAAGATTAGGTGAAGGCAAAAACCAAGGTAATTTTGTGTCTTCAAAGAACATTTCCCGCTTCCAATTAAGCATTTTTATTACCTTAAGTTTGGTCTTTTTTTTGGTCCATAAATTTTGATGCATCAAAGCAACTTCTCCCATAGTCATTCCATGTCTCATTGGGATAGAATGACGACCAACAAATGATTCGAACTCGGGCTCTAATAAATTTCCTTCAACATCAATACCATTGATTGGATTTGGACGGTCAAGTACAATAACTTCAATATCTTTATTTGCACATTTTTCTAGAATAAGTGTTAATGTGTATATGTATGTATAAACTCTGCATCCTACATCTTGTAAATCAATAAATAAATGATCTATTCCTTCCAGCATTTCATCCGTAGGAATACGTGTTTCAGAATAAAGAGAATATACAGGGATATTAAAATAAGGGTGTATATAATGGTCAGTTTCAACCATATTGTCTTGGACATCTGTTGAAAATCCATGTTGAGGGCCAAAAATTTTAATAAATCTTGAGCCAAACATTTCTTTAAATTTTAATATGGCATGTGTGTAAGTAGAATCAATGGATGCGTTATGGCATACTAATGCTACATTACCATTAAATGTTTTTTGAAGATTATTATTTTTTGTTAATATATCAAGACCTGTTCTAACTTTTTCCATTTTAATAGATTTATTTAAGGAAGATATATTTCAGATGTGAAGATTGAATATAGAACAACAAGATTGCTGCTCTATATTCATAAACTAATTCTAATTAATTAAATATTTGGGTCTGCTGGGGTATTTGGATTATTCTCTCTTTCTATGCTTGGATAAGGATAAAAGTTCCTATTCCTTTCATTGGTTGTATTAGTTTCAGAAGGAACTGCAAAATTTGGATGAAACCTTTTACTGTCTTCAAATCTCAACCCAGTCAAAAATAGCTCGATAGATCTGTTTTTATATATTTCTTCTAAAATATCATTCTTATTTGTTTCGTCACCTGTCCATGCAGGAAGGTTAGCATTAACACCTAATGGGTCATCATTCTTTTGTCTTACTAAATTTAATTGAGTAACCGCATTGTCTAATTGATCTTTCCTAGCATAAGCTTCTGCTTTATTTAAAAGCATTTCTCCAGGAAGGTATATTGGAATTGATGACGTGCTAGTCCCAAAAAAACCAAGCATTTCACTAAGAGCTTGTCCTCCAGCATCAGCATTGGCAAAACCTGCATCGGCTCCTAAATAGAAGCCAATACGACCGTCACCAGCCTCAGGAATATACTCACCTAATAATCCAAAGTTAGATTGTGGATTTAAATCGTCAGAATTTACTGTTCTATTCCAAATAGGGTTTTGATTGTTAGCATCATATATCCACATTGAATTAGTCCCATCAGGATCATTCAATACGGCATTAGCTGCTGTAATGGACTCATCATAATTACCCGCCATCAATTGATGTCTAGAAAGAAACGCATTAATTGTTTTATGTAAATTAATTTCTGGCCAAAGAACCGTAGATTTAAAATCAACTGACATAGGAGTAGCTATCAACACATCTCGTGCTTCTTCTAACAAGGCAATGGAATTTGACAATACAGCTGTTCTGTCGCTAAACTGAGCGGCTCCATCAGCCGAGTTATTTATTGGTGCTTGTTCATACATTTCAATTAAATAACCCAAACACATTGCTTTAATCAAATTACCATAGGCTAAAAGTCCACTTTTAGAACCTTCGGAAAGATCAACAGTATTAGCGCCATTAATTAGTGATTCAGCCATTCCTTTGGCGCGCATAAGATTTACCCATGGGTTAGTGATACCTCCACTTTCCGGGGGCAATTCTGCACCTCCTTTGGCCAATTCGTTAATGTTTAAAAAAGTATTGGTTACTCCAAGTTCTCTAGTAGTAATTCCTGGAGCTTCAATCACTTGTCTTAATACGTTCACAGAATAGTATTGTCTAATTCCTGTGGCTATTGCAAAAAGCCCTGCTTTTGTCCCTAAAACAACTTCCTCAGTTGGGTTGTTTGGATTTTCAAATTCAGTTTCGCAAGCAGTAAACACAACACTGCCAGTAAGCAAAACAGCAATAATTGTAAATATTTTTATATTTTTCATCTTATTATAACTTTTATTTTAATACTTAAAAAGTAGCTATTACACCAAATTTAATTACTCGAGGTATAGGAACTAATCCCATAACACCTCCTCTAGAACCATTGCTCTGTCCATCCATATTTACTTCTGGATCATAACCTGAGAAATTGTCTATAGATAATAAATTACGCCCAGATAGGGTAAATTTAAGACTGTTAATTCCTTTCAAGGGTTCTTTTAATAAATAGGAAGTCGAGATTTCTCGAAGCTTGATAAAAGACCCATCTTCAATATAAGACTCTGCAATGCCAAACTTGGCTGCCCCTGTTCCTCTAATATTCTCACCCCTTAATTCACTAGCGGTAGCTGGTCCACCTCCAAAAAGATAGAACATACGTTTATCCCAACTTAAAACATCTGCACCTTGGACAGCATCAAACTGCATTCTAAAAGAAAGGTTTTTGTATTTAATCTCATTAGTTAATGATGCTATAAAATCAGGATTTGGGTCTCCTATTACTTTACTAAGATTTGATCCAGTGGGTTGACCCGATGAATCTCTCTCAGGGTCAGGATTCCCAATTGCATCATAAGACCCTTTCTCTCTTTGGGGAAGTCCTGCAGGAGTTAAAAGTAAACTTCCATCTGTATTTCTTGCATAAAAACCTTGATAAAAGACACCTAAAGGCTGACCATTTTTAGCAACTGAAAAGCCGAAGTTTCCAATTCCAAATTGTTCACCTTCAATATTATTTACTTCATTTTTATTTGAAGAGTAGGTACCAGTGATCGACCAACTAAAATCATTTGTTAGAATTGGTACAGCTGTTATCAATACTTCAAAACCTTTGTTTGACATTGTTCCTATATTCTCAACCCTTGAACCAAAACCAGTAGAAGGAGAGAGTGTTCTTGCCAATAAAAGATCTTCTATATCCTGTTCATAATAAGTAAGTTCTATACCTACTCTATTATCAAACAGTCCCATATCAACACCAAATTCTAATTCAGTTTGTCTTTCAGGTTTTAACTTTTCATTTCCAAGTTGTGTAGGAGCAATTAAACCAGAATTTCCGTCTATGCTTGTAGCTGCATAATTTGATAATCTATCAAAAGGACCTATTGCCGTTAGATTCCCTGCCTGGCCCCAAGCTCCTCTAAATTTAAAACTATTAATCGAACTCCCTAAGCTGCTTTTCCAAAAATCTTCTTCTGAAATTAAATAAGACATACTCGCTTTTGGATAAAATTGATTTCTTTCATCTTCACCAAATACTGAAGATCCATCTAATCTAATTGCTCCAGTAAAAAAAAGTTTATCATCCAAACCAATTGTTTGTTGAAAAAAACCTCCCCAGAAGGTTCTTTCACTTCTATTTTCATTAGTAGAAATTGAAGCTGCACCATCTGTCGTTTTCACTCCTATTGCCAGTCCTTCCCCTGAAATTGAACGCAATATAGTTTCATCTGATTGCCAAGAAAATCCCGCTGTTGTTGTAGAATTTAATTTGTTACTAATTTTCTTATCAAAAGAGGAATTTAAATCGGAATTGATTTGTGTTGTACTAATTGTAGATGTTCTCGCGCGACCTAATAAAATGGTAGTAGTTCCTATAGGAATATAAGAAACACCCCTTGACTCTGAATTATCATAACCTTGAATAAAGTTTATTTTAAATCCATCGGCTGGTCTTAAATTAATCTGCAAATCACTAATGGTTCTATTATTCTTTTGTCTGAAATCAAAGGTGTTAAGGTATTCAAGAATATTTGGATAAAAAGTCATAGTCGGATAATTACCATCTGCGTCTAGTCTTGGGTCTATTGTATTGTTTGAAAACAATATAGTTGGTAATATTCCAGCTACATAACCTCCATTAGGTTGATCATTACTTTTGTTGGTTGAAAAAAACGTTCCAAATGAAGCTGACGCCCAATCGTTAATTACTTGAGTTATTCTAACTCTTCCTGTTTGTCTTTCAAAGTTGGTAGTTTTTAAAATTCCCTCATTTTTTAAATAAGAAAAGGAACCAAAATAGCTTGTTTTATCATTTCCTCCTGCCATAGAAACATAATTATCAGTTCCCGTTGAGTTTTCAAACACCATATCCTGATAATCGTACCTTGTTGCGGGTACTTTATCGAGATTGGTAATATCACTTGACGCCCAGTCAAAAGGTTCTTCATTAAAATCACGTTTCTTTCGTAAAGAGTTGAAATTCACACTGCTGGAAACAGTAATTACGAGTTCTCCAGATTTTCCTTTTTTAGTAAAAATCTGCACAACACCATTACTAGCTCTAGATCCATATATTGCCGCTGCTGCTGCACCTTTTATTACCTCAATTCTATCAATATCCTGTGGGTTGATATCTGCCATTCGGTTTTGTACTACACTACTTGTATTTAAGACATCCGTAGAATTGTTATTAACAATTACCCCATCAATAATATACAAAGGGTCAGAGCCTCCATTAACCGTACTAGCACTTCTTAAACGAACACTAATGCCACCTGCTGGATCACCTGAATTTTGAGATACTTGAATCCCAGCCATTTTTCCTGAGAGCGCTGCTGTAATATCAACTGCCCCAGATTCAGCAATTTCTGAACCACTAACTGTTGAAATAGTGTTTCCTAATTGTTTCTTAGCAGTCAATACTCCTGCTCCAGTGATGACCACTTCATCTAGCCCCAGAATATCCAATGTCATAACCACATCATTCACAACTTCAGTTTCAGTCCCCAAAGTAATTCTAACTTCTTGAGTTGTTAATCCAAGTGCTCTGAAAACAAGAGTATAACTACCTGGATCTAGGTTAGCCTTCAGTTTATAATCACCCGAGAAGTCTGTGATTTCACCTAAATAGGTGTTTTTGATTTGAACATTAACACCTGGAACTGTGTTACCCATATTATCGGTTATAGTACCTACTAATATATAGGGGGCCGTTTGAGCCTGTAGTGTAGGCGCTAGCATCATAAGCATCAAAAAACTGCTTGTAAATAGAAATCCCTTGATATAAGAGAAGGTTTTATTTGTTTTTTTCATAAAAAGAATGGATTTAAAATAATGGTCAATTTTCAAATATAGTTTTATTTTTTAATAAAATGCCGAAAACACTTATAAAAACGCAAAATTATGCGTTTTTACTTATCAATATCTGCTTAAAAATTTGAATTAAGTTAGGAAACAGCATCACATAAATTGCAATAGTTTAATAGCGCATAGTTTGTCTAGATAGAAAAACGAAAAGTCATGTCCTTATTTCTGGATTATATATATTAAAATATTTTGGGGCAAAGGGACATAAAATATTTTTTAATATATTGTTTTCTAATGTATTAGGTTGGATTATAATAAATTTATGCTGCCAACTTTTTAGGGTATAACAACTTCATTCCTTCAGTCGATTTTAATGAATTTATACTTTATAAGATAATACCAAATAAAAATTATGCCTATCTTGAAAATGCACTATAATTTAATTTTCTTGCATATAAATGCATTTATTAGAATAATCATGCATCTTTAAGATCTCATAAATGGTGCTTATGTATAAAAAAGATTATATTTGAAAAAATCAATATTCATGTTAAAAAAGGAGAGGCAACTAAAAATAATTGACAAAGTTAGAGGTAGCCAGAAAGTACTTTCCGTTTTCTTAGCTGAAGAACTTAATGTTTCAGAGGATACTATAAGAAGAGACTTAAATGAATTAGCGGATAAAGGGTTAGTTACCAAAGTACACGGGGGTGCTGTTAATAGAATTCAGAAACTCTACCAATATAATGAGGACACCATTTTTAATAAAAACTTGAAAACTAAAGTGGCTTTAAAAACTGTTCCTTTAATTCATGAAGGAATGGTAATTATTATGAGTGGTGGAACTACTAATTTAGTGCTAGCTAAATTATTTCCAAAAAATATAAAAGCTACTATATACACTTATAGTTTGCCTATCGCAATGCAACTAACGGAACATCCATTAATAGAAATTATATTTATAGGTGGTCAAATACAAAAAAACTCCATGGTCACTACTGGAGTTGACGTTATTCAGTTTTTATCAAAAATTAAAGCAAATATCTGTTTTATGAGTGTTAGCGGCATGAGCATTGAACATGGAATAACAGAAGAAGGATATGAGGTTTCTTTAATAAAAAAGGCTATGATTAACTCCTCAGAAAATATAGTTTATTTAGTTACTTCAAACAAATTAAATATAAGACATAGTTTTAACGTTTGCTATCT
>JAGXIK010000013.1 GCA_024635715.1 Gillisia sp. | reverse complement strand
TGTGGCTCTTCGAGTAAAATAAGAATTATCCAATAAATTGTTTATTCCCGTCTCCAGTTTAAATTTTCCTAAACTATAAGATGCTGAAAGATCCATTATTCCATAAGCAGGAACTGCTCCTTCTATCCCTCGATTATTTTCAGATTTCACCTGCGGAGCATTCGTAGCATCTGTAAACTGACTCGCTAAATAGGTATACTGTAAACCTGCAAGGAAATTTTTGTAACCAAAGTTTAAACCTGTTTTTAAATTTACCTTTGGAATGAATTCAACTTCATTTCCTTCCACGTTTATCTGCTGTGATTGAATATATTCGGAGTTTGTAAATGCTGCATTTACAAAAGCATTCAACTGATAGTTTTTTACTGTTGGAAAAAAGCTATTTCTTATATTCCATTCGGCAAATGTTTCAAGACCATAAATAAATGCATCTCCAATATTTCCTCTAAATCTCACTAGTCTACCGGTCTCCTGAAGTTCTCCTTGAGCATTTACACGCTCTTCAGGTTTTAACACCTCACCAATTCTGTTATTGTATTTTAATGCAAAAACACTCACGTCATAAGACAAGAAATCTTTTAACTGTCCACGAATTCCAATATCTGAAGTGAATCCTTCTTCATCATTAATGTTTTCATCTACTTGAAAACTTGGATTTACTACTCTAATATCACTAAATGTAACCGACCTATAATTCTGTGAAAAATTAGCGTAAAGCTCATTTGAAGCATTTAAATTATAGCTACTTCCAACTCCGAGCAAAATAAAATTTCGTTCAAATTTTCTATCGTCCTCAATAGTCTCATTTAACAAAGTATTTTCTGCATTATCCTTTATTATATTTTTATAAAAACCATCAGACTCGGTATTTATATATTCAAATCTAAAACCTGGTGTTACAGAAAAATTATTTGTGATATTGAAAATGTTCTCTCCAAAAAAAGCAAGGTTTTTATTTGGAAATTCAAATACGGACTGTCTTCTATAGTCTGGAAATTCTGCAGTTGCAAAATCAAAATCTGGCCCTACTGAAGCACTTCCTGCTCCTTGCTGCTGTTGGTTGGAAGCCTGATAATATTTACTTCCCAATAATAAAACTGATTCTTCTTTAAATAGATCATATCTGGTTAAAACTCTAGCTTCAGCTCCCCAGTTGGAAAAATCATCTACCAACAACTCCCTTGGCTCTTCAGGATCTTCATCAGCCTGCACTACTCTGTTTTCCCTAAATCCTAAAGCCTTACGTGTGGCATCAAGACCAAAAACATTCAAACTAAAATCTGTTTTTTCAGAAAATGAATGTTCTAGCTTCAATGCAAAAAGATTCCAGTTTACATCAAACCAATTGCGGGACCGGTTGCTAAAATCAGGATTATTATAAAATTGAGCATCTGTTAATCCCCCTGGTTGTTGAGCTAAATAGTCTAGGTAGGTATATTCAAAACTAATATTAGTGTTTTCATTAAATTTCCAGCCCAAATGCGCGAAGGCGTTATGAGAATCATATTCGGAATTCGGCCTGAAACCTTTACCGGACTTATAATTATAATAAGTATAATAGCTAAATTTTCCTACCGTTCCGCTTAGGCTGTTAAAGCTGGTAAAAAGATTATAAGAGCCTATAGATTGACGGGAAATGAGCTCTATCTCTTTATCTGGCACAGGGTCTTTAAATCTAAAATTTATAAGACCTCCAAACTGAGTACCATATTGTAAGGAGGCTGCACCACGTACTACCTGTATTTCTTTCAAAGCTTCTGGCGGCGGAGTATAATAACTTTCCGGATATCCCAACACATCAGCAGAAATATCGTAACCATTTTGCCGGGTATTAAAATTCTGGGTTCTATTGGGATCCAATCCCCTACCACCAATATTCAATTGTAAACCGGCATCTCCATTATCATAAATATTCAATCCCACAACTTGGCTATAGATCTGCCTTGCATTATTTGCCGCTAGATTTGCAGATACATTATCCATTATTACCACCTCACTTTTCTTGCCCGCATAGATAGCAGTACCTTCTACTTTTCGCAATTTTCTCAACGCGAATATCTGCTCTCTTCTATTGGTGATCATCACTTCATTAAGACTTTCTGCCAGTGGAGAAAGTTCAAAATTAATTTTAGTATTACCTGTTATAGTTAGCTCTCGTTCTATGATCTCGTATTCGTAACTAAATACCGCAAAAACATAAGTCCCCTCTTTTATGGAATTAAATTCAAATTCTCCATTTTCATTAGCTACAGTTGGTTTTCCGGTGGTCTTATTCCAAATTTCAGCATTTGGAACAGGCAGACCGGTTTCTGAAGAAGTCACTTTTCCACTTAATGAATATTGAGCATTCATAATCAGGCTAAAAAAGAAAAATATACTAAAGACCTTTAATTTCATCATAAAATGGTAAAATGAATGTTTTGTGTTTAAAAGAGTCGTCAAAATTAAGCAAATTAACATCGGCACTTATATAGGGCTTACTTTTTCTACCATTAAGACCTACATAACTTTCTACATAGACTTCAATGTTGCTATGACCCTCTTTTCTGAAATGATCTGCAAGAAAATGAGCGTATTGTAAAATAAAATCGGGTTGAAAAGACATCTGCTTTTCCTGAAATGGAGTTAGAAAATCTGAATTATTCACATAGAATCTTTTGCCAGAATCTGCATCTACAACTTTAAATTCGGCATATCCCGCTTTCTCCATTAACATTACTCGCCATGAGAATCTAAAACCTTCTTCTGTCCAAAATAGCTCGTTGGGGTACAGCAAATATCGCCATGGAAATAATAATTGAACAAGAAAAAATATTGCAACAACCGAAATTTTAAACTTTCTATTTCTTGATTTATTAAAGAGTAAATTATTATCAAATTTTACTTTATTAATATTGAACCATAAAGAAATTTTATTCAAAATCTGGTGATGTACCTTTGGACTGAAGAATATTAGGGCACTAATTATCATGATATATGGAAACATCCCGATAGGAAATAAAACCCGTGTGAGTACATGAAAAACGATCACCGCCAAAAATGCTACAAACCGTGTTCTTTTGTATAATAATAAAAAAGGGATTAAAAGGTCATAGAGCATACCGCTCCAACTAAAGACGTAAGGAACCCATTCCTGTTGCATAAGGTCTCCAAAGAAAGGCAGATCATATTTTGAAGGGAGCCATATCTTTAATGGCATAGCATTAATTAACCAATCTGAATTAAGTTTAGCGAGACCGGCATAGAAATAGACCATTGCAAGTAAAAGCTTAATGGAATCTATACACCAGCGTGGAATTTTTTGAAACGCTTTTCCTGAATTCTTCCACGCATCTAAAGAAAAGTAGGCATTCGCTGGTAAAAAAATAAGCAAGAAGCTAAGAATACTTATAAAATAATAATGGTTTAGATACGTGGTCTTGTCCATTAGTTCGATATATGTGAAACTAAGGAAAAAAGTGATTATAGCTATTCTATACTTATAACCTATCGCTACAAAAAAGGCTGCGGACCCACATACTATAAAAAGCAAATAGGTGAAATCGCCAAGCGGTTTCACCCATTCAAATCCATAATAACTAAAATGAAATTTTGGAGTTATATAAAGTTTTTCAATCCATCCGTTCAGATAAAAACGTATGATACTGGCCAACATCAATATTCCAAAACCTATGCGAAAAACTGCTAATGGAGCGGCTTCGGTATAAGAATTAAAATATTTTGTTATGGACCGCCTCATCTGCTAACTACTAATCTCCATCTGAGTCTACGTAGTTTATGCTAATTGAAAGCGCCTGAACCATATCTAATTTTAATAGAACCACCTGTTTCTGAAGTTCATCAAACGCAACCAGCATCAATGTATTATTTGTTTCTACCTGACTTTTAAAACTATCATCGAGATTTGTAGCCTGAGAATTGATTGTGCCAAACTGACTAATAATATCATTTGCTAGATCACCTTTTTCTAGAAATTCTAAATATTGCTTATAACTCTTACCGGTCTGACTGGTATTAAAATATTTTCCATTGAAAAAATCCTGAGTTGTTTTTAAAGACTGTAAGTAAAGTTTTTTAGAAAGATCTGCAGAATAATATGCCTCTACATTAATTGGAGAAGGTGTTCCCGTAAATGCACCTGCTGGATAACCTATCTTCCCTGAACGAAGAAAAGTCTCATAATACATGATGTATTTATTGGTAAACTTATCTACAGAACCAGTACTTGAGGAACTTGTACTACTAATAAATGTATCTCTATAATCAGCTTGCCAAGAAGAATTTACTTCTGTAGTTAGTGAGTTTATTCTTTTAGATACATCTAAAAGATAATTTCTATAGTTTTCAGAAGAATATTTAGCAACTATTTCGGCATCTGTCTCACCTAGTCCGTTCAATAGATAATCCAGTGCAGGAAAACCCTGCTCCGTAAAGCTAGAAGGCAATTCCAAATTATACGAACCACCAGCTATCTTACTTTCAACTTCTGAAGTCGCCAGTGGATAAGTATTTAGAAAACGTCTGTAATTTAACTCCTCTGCTTTACCAATATCAAACATTGCAACTGTTTGAAAATTGAGATAAGAACTTTCAAATTGGCTTCTTAAGGCAACCAGATTTTCTTCAGAAGGGTTTGAAGTAAAAGCAATTGTAAGATCTTCTAATTGCTGAGTTGAACTTTTGAAATTATCAAAAGACGGAACAATTATATTATCGGCCCAATTTTCCAACATCGCTCCGCGATCAAAAGTATCCACCTCACTGTTTCCACTACCTTCATCTTCTGAAGAGCATGCAGTAAAAATTAAAGAGGCAACTATTAAAATTCTAGAAAATTTTTTCATAATTAAAAATATTAAAAACCGGAGCTTATAGAAATAAGGCTCCGGCTAATTGTTTTATTCTGCTGCATCAGCAACACTAAATCCAAAGGCTACTGCAATCTCTTGAGAGATGCTATCCAATGTTTCTGGAGTTACATCCCAAAAACCATTTCCTTCTAATAATTGCTCCTTATACATATCTACCTTTTCCTTTGATATGTATGGCATATTAGTATCTGGATTATTAGTAAATCTAAGACTGTATATGAAACCAAAGCCTTCTGAAAGTTCATGGAAAGCAGCTCCTTTATTATCTTCAGCTAAAGCAGATTTACCTCCCTGAAGATAATGTACCGCTCTTACTGCGATCACTGTGGAAATATTCTCCTGAATAATAGCAACTTGCTCATCACGGGTTTGATAATCTCCAGCTACAATTGCCGCCCGACCTGTTTTAAAAGCTTCAAAAGTACTTTCTGCCAGTCCGGAGAAGTTAGCATTCTCATCAACCTGACCTAAATAATTGAAAAGTAAACGATCGTCACTTTCGTTTAATTTCGAATTAGGATTAGCAGTTGGGATAGAAGGGTCACCATAAAGATATCCATAAGCCTCATCCCATTTATGCTCCATGGTAGTATAAAGTTCTCCTTCTTCTAGAACCTTTGCGTCGTTATTTGCACGATTATCTGCTTCATCTAATACGAGTTTAGACAAATAATTATTTAGGATCTGATCTGCAAGTAATCCACCTATTAATCCTTTGGCAAATGCCTGGTTCAACTCAAGTCCTTTCTCATTAACGTAACGAACACTTGAACCCTGAGCAATTTGTCCGGCAACACCGGCTTCCGCCAATATATCTTTATTTTCCTTTACAGTAGTAAACTGTCCAGAAATATAAGAATCAAAATCATTTTTAATCTCTGAACTTTCTACAGTATTTGCAGAAAAATATAGACTTGAAGCAGCTACTTTAGATTTTACACTTTTTGAAGATTCATTTAGGCTAGCATTTTCAAACGGAGAGTTTTCATTGGAAAACATGTTTAATAATAATTCTTCTGAAGCATTATCAAAGTTAGTAAAGTTAGATATTAACTCCGCAGACATTTGTAATCTTGTAGTCTGACCATTATAGTCTACTGTAGAACTATTATCTCTTTGGAATGTGTAATTTAAAGGAGTTTCAATATTAATTTTTCCGGGCTTAGGGGTATCATCAGATGTACATGAAAGCAGTGTAAGGCTTCCTATGATTGCTGATAAAAATATCTTTCTCATCTTCTTTTATTTAGACTGATTTAAAATAGGGATTAATTTCGAGTGCAAATATATACACGAAATCCAATTTCACAAAACTTATTTAGATTAATTTTAAATAATATTTAGCAATCAAAAGGTGAAGAAGTATCGATTTTATTAATGGTAAGCAGAGAATATTTTAGTTGCCTCATTATATGAAGATTCGAAGCTGGTCATTTTAATATTGGAATCTGCCTTCTTAGAATTGAAGTAGGAAAGCATTTTTTCTGTAGGCATATTCCCGGTTAAATCGTCTTTAGCCATTGGGCAACCCCCAAAACCTTGAATAGCACCATCGAACCTTCTGCAACCCGCAGTATAAGCTGCGTCTACCTTTTCGTGCCACTTACTTGGAGTTGTATGTAAGTGTGCACCAAATTCAATATTTGGGTATTTTGGAATTAAATTAGAAAATAAATAAGAAATTATTTCTGGAGTGCTACTTCCAATAGTATCAGATAATGATAGTATACTCACTCCCATTTTAGATAATTTTTCTGTCCACTCTCCCACTATTTCCACATTCCATGGATCACCATAAGGATTTCCAAATCCCATAGATAAATAAGCAACTACTTCCTTATCTGAAGCATTGGCAATTTCCAAGATCTGTTTTAAAGTCTCTACAGATTCATCTATAGTCTTATGGGTATTCCTCATCTGAAAGTTTTCAGAAATAGAGAACGGGTAACCAAGATATTTAATTTCGGGATGTTGTGATGCATCTTGAGCGCCTCGGACATTTGCTATGATGGCAAGTAATTTACTTTGAGTTGCGGAGAGATCTAATTTAGCTAGGACCTCAGCAGTATCTATCATCTGTGGAATAGCCTTTGGCGAAACAAAACTTCCAAAATCTATACTGTCAAAACCACATCGAAGAAGCGACTGGATATATTGAACTTTTTCTTTTGTAGGGATAAAAGATTTAATGCCTTGCATTGCATCTCTGGGACACTCGATTAGTTTAATTTTATCCATGCTCAAAGATACTATTTTAGCAATTATATAAAAACAAACAACTATTATGTTAAGAATCTAAATCTAAAGGGAATTAAGTCCTGAAAATTAAGATATTGCAAATAGCTTCATGTCTATAACAGGATTAATATTCCAATTCCTACAAAAACCACCACCTGGATCCATTTCAAAAACACAGCAGATCTTCTATGCTGCATTAAATATTCTGAAATTTTACCGGCAAGCAATGCTACAGTTCCAAAAATCAATAAAGCCTGCAAAAGAAATAGGAAACCTAATATATAAAATTGAAGAATAGTGTTCCCCTCAGGTTCCCACAGAAATCCCGGAAAAAAGGCTAGAAAGAATATAGTAACCTTAGGATTTAAGACATTCATAATAAATCCTTGACGAAATAAATTTTTAGAGCTTTTTTGAGGGACGCCATTAATTGCAATAGAACTATCACTTTTAAAAACCTTATAGGCTAGAAAAAACAAATACAAGGCACCAAATATCTTAATTAAGCTAAATAATATTGGGGAAGCTTTTATAACTGCAGATACTCCGAAAGCCACAAGACTGGTATGGATAAGAATTCCAGAAACAAGACCTAAAGTGGTTACAATCCCAGCCTTTTTTCCATTAGAAATACTTTGTACCAATACATAAATTATATCTGGGCCTGGAGATAAGGTTAATAATATTGAAGCTGTTAAAAAAGGAATGAGTTGTATTAGCACTAAAAAATGGGTTTACTATATTTTATTAGTTGAAGATAAAATAGCTTTATTTATCTCTTTTATTAATCCCGGGCCTTCATAAATAAAACCTGTATAAAGCTGAATTAAACTAGCCCCAGCTTCTAATTTCTCAAGCGCATCTTCTGCAGAGTGAATTCCTCCAACTCCTATAATAGGGAATGCTTTATTGCTTTTTTCTGAAAGAAACCGAATTACTTCCGTAGATCTGTTTTTTAATGGTTTTCCACTTAAGCCACCCATCTCAGCTTTATTTTCAGACTGAAGATTTTCTCTAGAAATAGTAGTATTTGTAGCAATCACTCCTGCAATCCCAGTAACTGAAACAATTTCTATAATATCCAGAAGCTGATCGTCTGAAAGATCTGGCGCAATTTTCAAAAGAATTGGTTTTGGTTTGGGTTTCGATAAATTTAATTGCTGAAGTGTATTTAATAATGCTGTTAAAGGTTCTTTATCCTGAAGTGCACGAAGATTTG